>CBFGWO010000047.1:0-22081 GCA_965652595.1 uncultured Cellvibrio sp.
TGTTCGCTTATTCCAAAGGCATTACCTCCAGCCGCGAGATTCAGTGGCAGTGTGAACACAATATCGTCTTGGTAATCCCCCCATTTTTAACCGAAGTCAAAAGTAGAGGTTTAAGCGGCTAGTGCCAATTTCTGTTTGGGTAACCGGCTGCTCTACCATGACCATGACTAAATTCCTCTAGCAAAGGTATGTACAGCGTACTAAGATGTAATACAAGTCACTACATGTATAGGTGTATCTATGAGTATCACAAGTATCAGGCTTAACGAGGATGTAGATAAACCATTGGAATCTTTAGCCAAAAGGCTAGATCGAAGCAAAAACTATCTTATAAATCAGGCGGTTAAAGAATTTCTTGTTAAGCAATCTCTCGAGGATTCTCGATGGCAAGATACGCTGGAAGCGCTTGAATCGATAAACGCAGGGAAATCCCTGGATGAGCAGGACGTCGATGCATGGCTCAACTCCTGGGGGACGGGAAGTCGTAGGTCTAAGCCGGGAATATGAAAGTAAAGTATTCGCTCGAATCTATAGAAGATCTTAATCGTGTAGTTGAATTCATAGAAAACAAAAATCCCTTTGCAGCACGTCGAATTGCTATAGACCTTCAAGAGGGCGTGGATCGGTTAAAAAAATTTCCAGAAATAGGCTTGCCTGTATTGAAGGCAAAGGATCCAGAGAAAATTCGTGATCTGTATATAAGGGACTACACCGTTCGTTATCTCATCAATAATGACTTTATTTACATTTTAAGAGTTTGGCATAGCAAGGAAAATGAAAAAATTTATAACAAAACAAATCAACTTCACGCGGAATCTAGCCCGCTTTTCAGTATGCCTACTTGCTAGTAGACCTAGCGTTGTCGTCACCCATAGTTGCTTGTTGTATTCATAACCCACTCTTGCTACATTCTGGCGCGGAGCCCATTCGATCTTTCCGGTGGAATGGAATCCAATCCAATAAAAATCGATCATACAAGGCAGACCAGTCTGACATATACTTTGCCGATACTTAGTTAGCGTTTACTCGCTACAACAAACGAGGATGTTTTATGAGAAATCTTGCAGGATTAATAGTTAGCATTTTGATACTTTCCGGCTGCGCCACTACAGCCAAACAGAGTGATTTGGCTTGCGAAGGAAAAGACTGGGAGGCCTTTGGTAAAGCCACTGCCGAATCCGGTGTTGAAGTGCGGAGTATCGACAAGTATAAGAATGGCTGTGGCAACTTTGACAAGAGTTCCCTGGACGCCTATCTGGACGGATATGCGCGGGGCCTGATTACGTTTTGTACCTATGAAAAGGGTTATGAGCACGGTAAGAATAGTCTGCCGGAGTCAGATGTTTGTCCCTACGAAATCAAGCAATTTTATGCGCAGGGCTACAAGGTGGGTCAGCGTGAACATAAAGAAAATATTCTGAAGATAGACCGGCTTCGCAGAGAGTCAGAGAACAGGTTAGACAATCGGCCCCAAAACCCTGCAAAGGGGGGATCGTCACCCGAAAACCCCGTTGACGCCTTTGATGGTTCGCTTTAAAAGCACCTTGTTTGAAAGGCTATTTGCTTAAGCGCTGATAGCGAATGGGACGGAGGATGAGTGTTATTCCCCGTCCCATTTTTATTGCATGTCACTCTTCTGGCCGGGTTTGGGTTATTAACTGTGGCTAGGTTATGATGTCTCCCGCCGATGGTCGTCGGTCTCCCCCTCGTTATCCCTTTTCCACAAGGATCTGATTATGAAACTTCAAAAAATCTTGTTGACCCTGGTGTTTCTGGTGGTTGCCAGCCCAGTATTCGCTGCACCCAAGGTGTTGGATTTGGTGGATGTGCCTGTGCCACTCACCCTGGAAGGTAAAACCCTGACAAAGGATCAGGTTAAAGCGGCGATTATTGCAGGTGCACGGGATCGTACCTGGATTCCCACTATGCACCCCGAGAAAAAAGACACCATTATTGCTTCGGTGTTGGTGCGCGGTAAGCACTATGCGGAAGTGGAAATCAGCTACAGCGCTTCGGCTTATTCCATTACCTATCGCAATTCGCGCGAGCTTAAGTACAACCCGGACAAGGGCACCATTCACAAGAGCTACAACGGTTGGATAAATCTGCTCTCCAACTCTATTCAGGTGCGTTTGAACCAAAGTTAATTCGCGAGTAGCCGGGGGCTTTTATGGCATTTTTGATTCTGGGTTTGCTGCTGTTTTTGGGCGTACATTCGAGCCGCTATCTGGCGGAGGATTGGTGTGCTGCCCGCTTGGGTTTGGTGCCCTGGAAGCTCCTGTATTCACTGGTGTCTGCCCTGGGCTTGGTGTTGATTGTTTGGGGTTACGGCCAGGCGCGTTTGGAGCCCCAGTGGCTTTGGGTGTCGCCTGTGTGGACGCGCCATTTGGCGGCGCTGTTGACTTTGCCCGCGTTTATTTTGTTGGCCGCCGCCTATGTGCCTGGGACTTTTCTCAAGGCGCGGGTGGGCCACCCCATGCTGCTGGGCGTTAAGTTTTGGGCCTTTGCCCACCTCTTGTCGAACGGCACGCTCGCGGATCTGCTGTTGTTTGGCGGCTTTTTATTGTGGGCGGTGTTTGGCTATGTGGTGTCGCGTCGGCGCGATCGCCTGGCGGGCCGGGTTTATGTGCCGGATGGGCCATTGCGGGATTTGGCAGCGATTGTGCTTGGCCTGGTGTTGTGGGCCCTGTTTGCGATGGTGCTGCATAAGTGGTTGATCGGTGTGGCGCCCTTTGCCCGCGCCGTAAGCTAGCAAACGCGATGATGAAAAAAACCCGGCAGCCTTGGCTCGCCGGGTTTTTTATTGCCTGTTGGGCGGGTTTATACCGGCTGGGAAATAATGCCGTTGCAGATGGGTTCAAAGGCAGTGAGGCGATCCTGCATCACGGAGTTACCCAGGCCGTTGCCGGGGAAGAGGTTGCCAAACTGGGCCTGTTCGCCGTGCAGTGCCAGGTAGTTGAGTGCCAGGGTTTCTACCAGCAGGTTGACGTTGTTGGCGGCCGGGGATGAGCCGGTTTCCACGTCACCCGAGGCGCGCATGTGGCCGATTTGCTGGTGGCGGCGCTGTTCGTCGCTGAGTTCGGCAAGCTCGGTGGCGGTGCCGCCGATCAGCACCGGGCGGCGGCCGGGGTTGTACACCAGGATAAAGGAGGCGGCGGTTTGTTGGTCGTCGCCCGTCCATACCAGCTTGCCGCGCCCGCCGGCGGTGTCATCTACCATGCCGTTACTGAATACCGAGCCATCGCTGAACACGTAGATCATGATGGGTACACCTTTGCGCGCGGCGTATTCCAGGCAGGCCCCGATGCAGCGGCCAGCGCGCAGGTCGCGGGCCTCGCCGGTAAAACGGTCACCCGTATGGTAGTCGTAACCGCCCATGGTGATGGTGCCTGCGCCTGCGTAGCCGTTAACCACCAGCTTCATCACCGAGGCGGCTTTGCGGAATTCGCCGTCGCTGTCAAATTCCTGAAAGCTGAAGATGCCGTTGGTGCCCACTATGTCAGCGTCGGCGACCGGGTCGATAGACGATGGGTCGCCAAAGCGGTCGGCCAGGTCGGCGCTTTTCACATAGCCGCAGCGCACCAGCTCTTTGAGTACGGCTTCGTTGCTGGTGCCGGTGCTGAGCCGGTTAAGGCGCGCATCGCTGATGCGGTAGATGGATTCCATCACCGAAACTGTGTCCTGCTGGTTGAGTAGGCTCACCAGGTCGCCCACGTCTACCAAGCCACGCACATCGCCGGGGTTGTCCACTTTGGTGGGGCGCACTTCGGGGTTGATCAGGCTGGCAGGGGCCAGGGAGTTGCCGCCCGAGTCGCTGTTGCGCGAGCCGATCAGGGTTACCAGAGAGCCATCGGCGCCTGCGCGGTTGATGGCGTACATGGGGTTGTGGGGGTTGTTGCCGGTGTCGTTTTCCGAGCGGGCAGGAATTACCGCGCCATTGATATTGGGTGTGTTGAGCGGGTTTACCTTTTCGAGAATGCCCGCGAGCATTTGGCTGTCGCTGTGAAAGGCCAGGCCCAGATCGCTGTTGATAAAGTTGCCGGTGCCTACGGCGGGAGTCATGTCACCGGGCAAGCCCTGTTTGCGGTAGCCCGCTGTGCTGATGAAATCCAGTTGTCCGCCCGCCTGCCCCACCAGCACATTGGAGCCCGCCATATTGGCGCCGCCCGCCAGATCAAAGCAGATAAAGGGGATCTTGCCCGCGCCCTGGCTGGCGATGCCGCAGATATCGCGCATGGCCAGCAGGTCGGCGGAGAGCGCCGCTTCGGCCTGGCGCGGGCTGGCAAAGAGACTGAAGATGGAGCCGCCCACCACCGTGGCCGCACCGGTGCGAAAGCCCTGGGCGATCAGTTCCCGGCGGGTCATGGGGCGCCCGTGGTTGTTGAGGAAGAGGGGCGCGTCCGGGTGTCTTGTGGTGATCTTTCTGGTCATGTTGGTTGTTCTCAGTTTTCCCAGTTCTTCTCAGTTCATCGGCCGCGCCTGGGGCGCGGCGATTCTGTTTAGTGCATCAGCATAACGGCGCCACCGAGGGCGGCGGCGCAGGTGGCCTTAACCACGGTGGCGGTGCGATCACTGGCGCAACTGCCGCCGCAAGTGGTCATCCGGCCAATTAACTGGTTGAGCTCCAGGCGCAGGTCATCCGGGTCGGCCTGGTTGGCCAGGGCGCCGGTCTGGCTGCCAAAGGGAATTTCATGGGCCAGCAGCTTTTGCAGCAGCGGCTCAATCACCTGACTGCGGCCGCTGGCGCTAAAGGCGCTGCCCGCCGGTGCGCCAAAGTTAAAGCCTGGGAAATAGCTGGCGCGAAGGCTGGTGTCGTTCACCAGGGCATTGCAGTAGGCCACGGTCAGCTGGGTGACGCCCATTTGGTGGGCTGCCAAAAAGCCTTCAACGGCGGCCAGGGTGGGCAGCTGCTGCTGGACTTTTTCGTAGCTGCTCGCCACGCCCGCTTGGGTGCGAGGCACGCCCGTGAGCACCGAGAGGCTGGCGTTGATTTCCGCGAAGGTGCGCAGACCGACGCGCGCCTGGTCGGGGATATCGGCCGGGGCTGCTGGCGTGGGTGGCACGGCGTCCACCCGCACATGGGTGTGGCTGCCGATGCGGTCGAAGGTGAGGAAGAACTGGTCGTTTTCCGGCCCCTGCTTCATTTCGATAACCGTGCCCAGTGTCGAGAGCATTTGCCGCCCGTCTTCAAAGGCGCTGCTGCTGAGCTGGGTGTCCAGTTTGGCAAAGGCTTGGCCAACACCCAGTTCAGCCCCGTTAATGCCAACGCGAATGCCCTGGAGCGGGGTTTCGGGCACTGTGGCGCCTTCGGTAAGGGTAATAAAGAACGGCTGGTTGAACAGGTAGCCAAAGTCATCGAACTGTTGCACTTCGAACACCACATAGCTGAGTGGCACATCAATCAGGTGAGAGACGTTGAACAGCAGGTAGTATTTTTCCCCCACACCCACCTCGTAGTTGGTGGTTATGTCTTCGGCGGTCATGGCGCGCTTGTGGATGGCCAGGAAGCGCACGGCGCCGCGCCAGGGGCGGTTGCCCGATACTTCATTGCCCAGCACCAGGGCGTAGCTGTTGTCCCATTGGCTGATGATGGCGCCAGCGTCTTCGTCTGTGTCGCCGGTGTACTCGCCATTCACATAAATGCGACGGCCGTTGATGGGATCAAAGGTCACTACTACATGCTGGAGTGTGGCTTGTAGGCGCTCGGCGGCGTCGGCGGTGGACAGGTCGGGGGTGCCATTGGCGTCACTGAGTGAGCTGCGGTTGAGGAAGTTGTAGTTGTACATGGTTTGCGCGAGGGTGAAGTTGCGCTCGGTAACGCTGCCGGAATAGCTGATGATGCGCGCCGGGCCGTCCTGCACCACATTGTCGGGGACTACCCAAGCCTCGATAGAGTATTCGCCGGTTTGAGTAAGTTCGTTGTAGAACTTGCGACTGGCAGCAGTGGAGGCCTGGGCGCGGGCGTTGCCTGCGTTAAAGCGAATGCCCCAGGCGCTCATCCAGGTGACGTCGCCAATCAAATTGAGGTCGGCGGCGGGCTCAATGCCGGAGGTGTCGTAGGCGATACTGCCCGCGCGGGTTTTGAATTCGTACTTGGCAATCACGCTGCTTTCGACCCGGCCACCGCTGCTGGCGACTATGCCATCGCCCAGGCTCAGTGCCTTGCTGGGTACCAGGTTGGGGTCGATATTGGTTTCCGGGATGGTGCCCACAAAGGCGTTGATGGCGGCGAGCATCTCGGCGGCGTTGTCGCTGCAATTGCTCCAGCAGTTGTGAAAGTCGGTGGCCAGGCGCTGCACCAGGCGCGAGGCGGGCGGGGAATCCAGGCGAATACGCGGCCGGGCGGCGTCATAGGCGGTACCCAGATCGGCGCTGGCAAAGTAGGGCTGCTGGCGGGTGGGCGCGCTTTCGCTGTGGCAGCCGGCGCAATACTCGGTGAGCAGCGGGTAAACGTGTTGACCAAAGGCGGTGGCATCGGCCGGGAAGCTCCTGCTGCTGCCAACGTCTTTATCCACCGGGGGCACAAAGTTGATGGTGGTGATCACCCCGCCCACTTCGTTGGCCCAGGCTTCGATATAGCTGGTGATGATGTCACCGCAGGCTTCGGCGCTGGCCAGCCAGCAGTTGTGGCCTTCGGCTACCTTGGTGGTGAGGCGCGACAGGCCGGGGCGCGATAGGTCCACCAGCGGCAAGGCGGTGTCGTAGGCCTGGTTGATATCGTCGATGCGCACAAAGTTGGGTACCTGGGTGCTGTTGTGGCAGCTGCCGCAGCGATTGGGTTGGGCCAGCCTATCCCACACGTGCAGCTTGAAGCGCTGCACATCTTCGGTGGCGGGCGCCGGGCCGTTGTACACCAGGCCGGTGGAGCCGCCGTCGGAGGGGGGCAGGTTGGGTGTGGTTTCGGCGCCGGAGCCTGAACCGCAACCGCTGAGCCCGATAAGCAGCAGGGGCAGCAGGAGCGCACCGGCCAGGCGGGGCCAGCGGGAAACGGCCGAAAGGAATTGGATTGTTTTCACGCGCATCTACCTGCTTGTGCTGAATGGGGCCTTGGGTTAATCACCTTTGCAGTAATCTGCGGTGGCGGTGAACACGTCTTTCAGGTTGTAGCCATTAGTGCTGAAGCTGGCAGTAATGGTGGCTATCTGGCTGCGATCTGCCGCGTTACCCGGCTGGCGCAGACAAACTTTGCGAAACACCTTTTCCACCTGACAGCTGGCAAAGGCCTGACTGTGGGCCAGCTCCATGCCCATGCTCTTGGCGCCCTGGCCGCTGCCCGGTAGAGCCGGGTCCCAGCCCAGCAAGCTGTTCATGCCCTTGCGCCAGTAGTTGTCCCAGTGGTCGTTGGGGGTGGCGTAGCCGTAGCGGAAAGTGGTGTTGTTAATGTGGTATTTGCGCACGACGCGGGTGCCGGTGGCCGGGTCTGTCTGGCCTTCGGCGTTGTAGTGAATGCGGCCGTTTTCGCCTTCGGGGTCTGTCTCTATGTCGTAGAGGTAGTCGTAGTAGGCAAAGGCCTGGGCCAGTGGGTCCATGCCGTTGTGACAGCCCACGCAGTTGTTGAGGAACACCCGACTGTCACCGCCGGGGCTGCGGCTCACGTCCTGGCGGATGCGGTCAGGGGTGAGGCTGGTGTCGTGCAGCTGTTCCAGGTCGCGGCACAAATGGTTGATCAGGGTAAAGCGCAGCATGGCGCGGTTGGTGCCTGCATAGAAAAACGCCCTGGCAGCGGCGCGGCTGGTGAGTACGCCAGCGGTGGCGGCGGCAGGCAGGCCGGTGACTTCAGACTGGGTGCGGCGCACCAGCTGGTCGCGCAGGCTATGGCCCTGGGTTTCGAGTGTCTGGTAGTGGCTATTGTTGCTGGTGGAGTAGGCGGGCAGGCCCAGGCTGGGATTGCCGGTGTAGATCACATCCTCGTAGAGCAGCTTGCGGAAGTCCTCGTTGTCGCGCACCAGGCCGACAAAGGTGGCGACATAGTCATTGAGTGGGACAAACACGGTTTGGTCGCGGTTGGTCCAGGGGGCCGCCATGTTCTTGAGGGTAACGCTGTAGAAGGCTTCGTTTTCCATCGCCAGGGCCACGGCTTGGTTCACCTGGCCATTTTGGATGTGGGTGGCCATTTGCAGGAGTACGGCTTCGCTGGGTGGAACACCGGCAACCCGGTTGTGGATTTGCAGGGCCTGTTCGCGCGGGCCGGCAGAGAGGCTGGTGCTGGCGAGGCTGAGCACCAGGCCTGCGCCAAGCGCGAGGCGATGAAAGGCCAGGCGGTTATAAAAAGAGCCTTGCATGTCAGGTTTGCTCCTGATGTTTTTAGGTCGGGCTTCGACTGGCGGGGTAGAGGTGTTGAATTATAGGCCGCGAAAGCCCGCGTCCCTGTGCCTCTCTACCACCAATAGCTGCGGATTCAATCACAGATTGCTCAATCATTCGTGGTTAAAGACGAGGTTTCGGCGAATAGGGCTGTCGGTCAGGCAAGCGAAGGGCGGGTATTTCGTGATTAAATCGAGAGACGCGCGCCAGGGCTTGCCCGAGAATAGCGCGGTTTGGCTCCCCACCCTCCTCACTGAGTTGCAAGGCTGGCATCCATGAATCACTCATACTTACGTTTGTGCCTGCTGGCATTTGCCCTGTGCTTGTCAGCCTGTGGTGGTGGCAATGCGGGTAAAGCGGATTCCGGGCAGGAGCCCGATCCCGTGGTGGTGGATTTGCCCATTGCGTATATCGAGCGCCCCCTGCCCAGAGATGAAGAAGGCGAGCTGATCTACCCCGATATCCTCGACCCGATCGCTTTTAATCCCGGTGCTGCGCTGTTTATTCGCGAGCGGGCAACGGCCATTGCAACGCCGATTAACATCACCGACCAGGCGTTTGACGAGGGCGCGGCCTACGATGTGAAGGATCTGAGCATCCATCCAGCGGGTGACCGCTTGCTGTTCGCCATGCGCGCCCCGCTGCTGGAGGATGTGCCTGACGAAGAGCAGCCCACCTGGAATATCTGGGAATACCACCTGACCCTCAAGCAGCTGCGCCGGGTGATCGACTCCGACATAGTGGCCGAAGCGGCCCACGACCTCAGCCCCCGCTACCTGCCCGACGATCGTATTGTGTTCAGCTCCACCCGCCAGACCCGCAGCCGCGCCATTCTGCTCGACGACAACAAACCCCAGTACTCGGCCCTTGAAGAAGGGCGCACCACTCCCGCCTTTGTGCTCCATGTGATGGAAAACGATGGCACCGGCATAGAGCAGATCAGCTACAACCAGAGCCACGACCTCTACCCGCTGGTGTTGCAGGATGGCCGCATCCTCTACACCCGCTGGGACAACCTGGGGCGCCGCGCACCCGATAACGAAGAGAATCGCCTGAGTTTTTACACGCTCAAGCCGGATGGCACCCAACAGGTGTTCCACTACGGCTACCACAGCCTTAACCAGGAACCGGAAGAGCCCTTTGAAACCCGCCATCGGCTGTTTCGCCCGCAACAGCTGCCAGACGGGCGACTGGTCGCCATTTACATGCCCAACGAGCGCTTGCTCGGCGGCGATATGCTGGTAGTGGATGCGGAAAACTACACCGAAAACACCCAGCCGCTGACTGGCCCTGAATCCACCACAGAGGCGCAATCCTCGCTCTCGATATTGCCCATTCGCCTGGATGGGGAGCCTTCGCTCCACGGTTTTTTTGCGGCCCTGCACCCGCTGTACGATGGCACCAATCGCCTCTTGGTGAGCTGGAGCCAATGTCGCTTGCAGGTGCCTGAAACCGGCCGACTGGTGCCCTGTACCCAGGAATGGCTCGATACCGAGGGCATAGAACAGGCACCGCCCTTTTTTGGTTTGTGGATTTACAACCTCGACAATCAAACCCAGCAGCCGGTGGTGCTGGCCAAGGACGATGTGATCTATACAGAGGCGGTGACGCTGGAGCCGCGAACCCCGCCCACCTATATCCCCGCAGAGCCTGATCCGGATTTGGCACTGGAAGGCGTGGGGGTGCTGCATATCCGCAGCGTCTACGATATGGATGGCACTGACCTAAGTTTGCCTCGTGGTTTGGCAGCAACCGCCGATCCCGCCCAAACCACGGCCAACCAGCGCCAGGCGCGCTTTTTGCGCTTGATTAAACCCGTGTCCATGCCCGATCGAGATACGCTCCAGATTCCCGGTTTTGCCTTTGGCTTTAGCCCGGTGATGCGCGAGATTCTGGGCTATGTACCCATAGAGCCGGATGGCTCGGTCAAAGCCAAAATCCCCGCCGATGTGGCCTTTAGTTTTGAAATTGTTGATGCGGCTGGTCGACGCTTGCCCGGCGAGTTGGGGGCGCGTCATCAAAACTGGTTGCAACTGCGCCCCGGTGAAGTGCGCGAGTGCCAGGGGTGCCACAACAACGAAAGTACCCTGCCCCACGGTCGTCCCGGCGCTGGCCCGGCATCCATTAATCCCGGCGCCCTGACTACCGGCCTGCCCTTTCCCAATACCGAGCCTGCCCTGTTTGCTGATATGGGTGAAACCATGGCGGAGGCCTATGGCCGGGTGATGGGGGTGCGCAAACCCAGCGTGGATCTGGTGTTTGACGACGACTGGACCGATCCGGCGGTGAGACCCAAGGATGCCAGCTTTGCCTATCGCTATCTGGATCTGGCCGACACCCAGGACACATTGAGCGCGCCGACGACGGCGGGATGCCTGGAGCCTGAGGGTTGGCACAGTCTGTGTCGGGTAATCATCAATTATCCCCAACATGTTCAGCCTGTGTGGGAGCGGCCGCGCATTACCCTGGATGCGGAAGGCCTGGTGGTGAGCGACAACACCTGCGTAAGCTGCCACAGCCCGGCGGACGCTGATAACATGCCGCAAGTTCCCGCTGGCCAGTTGGACCTGACTCGCGTACCTTCGCCCAATAACAACGACCATATGATGTCCTACCGCGAACTGCTCGGCGGCGATGTGGAGTTGGAAATTATCGACGGCGCCCTGGTGGTACGCCTGATTGAAACCGGTGAGTTCGAACGGGATGAAGAAGGTCAGTTGATTCTGGATGACCTGGGCAATCCCATTCCCATTCTGACCACCGTGGGGGTGGGTTCGAGCATGGTGCCGGGCAGTTCGCGCAGCAGCGGCCGCTTCTTTAATCGCTTTTACAGCTTTGATCCGGAAACCCAAACGCTTGATCACCGTGGCTTTCTTAACCCGGCCGAAATGAAATTTTTATCCGAGTGGCTGGATTTGGGCGCGGCCTATTACAACAATCCTTTTGACGCAGTGGTACAAGACGAATAATGACTGACCCGCGTGCTTTTTTTTCTTTTCGCTGCATAGGCTTGCTGCTGTGCCTGCTGTTCTTTGCCAGCCCTTCGCTGTTTGCCGAGCCGCTGCACGTCAGTGTGGCGGCGCCCTACATTGATGTTCACTCGGGGCCAGGCAAGGGTTATCCGGTGTTTCATGTGGTGGAGCGCGATGAGCTTATTGAACTGCTTAAAAGCCGCACCGACTGGATCAAGATTCGCACCTATCGCGGCTTAACCGGCTGGATTCGCCGCGCCGATTTGCTGAAGACTCTCGGCCCGGATGGCCAGCCGCCGCTATTTCTTGATCCGCGCCACCAAGACTATCTGGTGAACCGCTTTGAACTGGGTTTTGCGATGGGCGACTTTGGCGGTGCTGATTCGCTTCACGCCAACCTGGGTTACCGCTTTACGCGCAACCTGAGTGCAGAGTTGCGTGTCAGCCACAACACCGGCCAGTTTTCCGACAGCGAAATCATCGCGGCGGCATTGGTGCATCAACCTTTCCCTGAGTGGCGAGTATCGCCATTTTTTGCCATGGGCGCCGGGCAAATCAAAACCTTTCCCAGTGCAACCCTGGTTGAAACCGAAGATCGCCAGGATAACCTTGCGCAGGCCAGCCTGGGCGCCTATGTGCATTTAAGCGGCCGCTTTTACCTGCGTGTGGAATACGTCAATCACTATCTTTTTACCAGCCGCGACACAAACGATGAGGTCAACGAATGGAAACTGGGATTCAACGCGTTTTTTTAAAGCGCTGCTTACAGCGACTGCTGGTGGCCTGCATGTTGATGCCGGGGCTGGTTGCTGCCCAGGATCAGGATGATGACGAACTGGGCAAAATTATTACCCCCGACCTTGAGCGGCGCCAGATAAAAGAATCCATGCTCGACAGTGAAAATTTTGAGCTGGGTGCTTACTACGGTTTGTTGAACGTGGAGGATTTTGGCAGCAACCCGGTGGTGGGTTTCAGCTTTGCCTACCATGTGACCGAAAGTTTTTTTCTGGAAGCGGCTTATGGTGAAAGTGAAACCCAGAAAACCAGCTATGAGTTGCTCAGTGGCGGCGTGGAACTGCTCACCGAGGAAGAGCGCCAACTGCGCTATTACAATTTATCGGTTGGCTACGCGTTTTTGCCGGGCCAGGTGTATATCGGCAAGCGCTGGGCTTTTAACACGCGCATTTATTTGATCGGCGGTGCCGGTAATACCGAGTTTGCCAGTAAGGAATACTTTACCTATAACCTGGGCGCGGGTCTGCGCTTTTACGCCAGTGATTGGATAGCGCTGGATTTAAGTATGCGCAATCACGCCTTTACCCATGAACTCTTTGGTGAAAGCAAAAGTATTAATAACCTCGAGGCCCGCTTTGGGCTGTCATTGTTTTTTTAATTGAGGAAGCTGGTGTTATGAAAAAGTGGTCACAGGTTTTGCTGTTGGTGGTGGGTTGCAGTTTGTCCTGGCTGGCAAACGCGGAACCCGCGCCGGATTTCACCCTAAAAAATAGCGCGGGCGATAATGTGCGCCTGGCAGAACAGCGCGGCAAGGTGGTGATGTTGAATTTCTGGGCTTCCTGGTGTGGCCCCTGTCGCAAGGAAATGCCACTGCTTGACGATATGCACAAGCGCTACAACAAAGCGGGCCTTGAACTTTTTGGCGTGAATGTTGAAAAAAACACTGCTGATGCAGAAAAGCTTTTGCGCGAACTGGGCACCAGCTTTCCGATACTCTGGGACGGCGATAGCAAGGTCAGCAAACTCTATAACGTCAACGCCATGCCCACCACCATCATGATCGACAAGGATGGCAAGGTGCGCTATGTCAATCGCGGTTACAAAGCCGGTGACGAAAATAAATATATCGAGCAAATTCGGGAGCTGATTCGCGAATGAACCCGCTAAGGCTGCGCGCACTGCTATGGGGTTGTCTGCTGGCGCTGATGACGGGTTGCGCCAGCGTTGAACCCTGGGTTAAACCTTATGAGCGGGAAAATATCGCCGACCCTATTATGAGTTTCGAGCGTGATCCTGTGGCCGATACCTACTTACACCATGTGTACGATGCACGAGAGGCGGCGCGCGGCGCTGATGGCGCATCGGGAGGTGGCTGTGGCTGTAACTAGATACCTGGGTTTACTGCTGCTCTTGTGCTGCGCGCTTTCTGCACGTGCAACCGTGCTTCCCGATCAGCGCATTGATCTTTTGTATCACGGCTATGACGGCGGCGGTGCCTCGATCGACGGCCCCTCGGTGTTGGTGCGCAAAAATTTTGGAAATACGCTTTCCGTCGCCGCCAACTACTATGTAGACATGGTGAGCAGCGCGTCCATCGACGTTGAGGCAACCGCCAGCCCCTACAGCGAAGAGCGAACCGAATACAGCCTGAGCAGCCAGTACTTGCGCGATCGCACCAGCATCAGCCTGGGTTACACCAGCAGCACCGAAAACGACTATGACGCAACCAGCTACAGCTTTGGTATTAGCCAGACTTTTTTTGGTGATCTGAGCACCATCGCCATGGGGGTGAGCTACGGCGATGATCTGGTCGGGCAAAACACCGATCCGGATTTTGAAGAGGATCTGCAACGCCGCCGCTACAGCGTCAGCTTTACCCAGATTTTGACCAAGAGTTTGATTGCGGCGGTTAGCTATGAAACCGCGAGCGATCAAGGTTTTTTAAACAACCCCTATCGCTCGGTGCGCTACCTGGACCCGACCAACGGTAGCTACAGCTATCAAGCGGAAATCTACCCGGAGACCCGCAATAGCGATGCCGCCGGCTTGCGCGCAATCTATTACCTTCCCTATCGCGCGGCGCTGCGCGCTGACTACCGCAAATATGCTGACAGCTGGGGCATAGAGGCGAGCAACTATGAATTGCGCTATACCCATCCCTACAGTGACCAATGGCTGTTCGAGGTCAAGTACCGTCACTATGAACAAACGGCTGCGGATTTTTACAGTGACCTTTTTCCTTTTCGCGATGCGCAAAATTTTATGGCGCGGGATAAAGAGCTGAGCCCGTTTAGCTCCAATACCCTGGGCCTGGGTGTGACCTATACGCTGGCACCCGGCGCTATACCCTTCTTTGAGAAAACCACGGTTAACCTGTTTTGGGATCGTATGACCTTTGACTATGAGGATTTTCGAGATGCGCGTGTTTCACCCAATGACTTTGCAGCTGGCCAGGAGCCTTTGTATAGCCTGACCGCCGATGTCATACGCCTGTATTTTTCATTTTGGTATTAATGGAATTCGTTGGTTTAGGAGAAAAAATGAAGGCGACAAAAATCTGTGTGGGATTGCTGGCGATAGCGCTTATGGGCTGTAACCCCCAGGCGAACAAATCCTTGACCGTCTCCCAGGTGCCTGAGGCGGATCTTTACCGAGTTGAGCAGAGTCGGTTTGATCGTTTTGCGTTAAGTGATCCGAAAAAGTTGGCTGGCTACAACAAGGTCATGCTGTTTCCGATGCAGTTTGATCGTCTAAAGATCAGTGGTGGCGCTAACAAAGCGCTGTTTGATAGCTGGATGGCCTCGGATTGGGAGCAGATGGATTATCTTTGCCAGCAGTTTGATGATCTGGCAAAAAAGATCTTTTCCGATGGCAAGGATCTTGAGCCGACCAATAAGGGTGGCGAGGATGTGCTGGCCATAGAATTCAGGCTGATAAGCTTCTTTCCTTACGCCGAACCCTACCATCAAGCGGAAAGGAGTACCGTGGGTACTTCAACCAATTTTGAAGGCTTGGGAGAGATCCAGATTCAGGCGGTGTTGGCAAACGCTAAAACGGGTGAGTTGGTTGGGGTGATCGAGGATGGAATGATTTTATCTGGCGGCACCTATGGGTTATCGCGCAGAAATCTTGCGGGGCAACCTGATTCCAACTCCAGGCCGGCACAAAATATGGCATGGCGTTCAGCGTTTCGCCAATGGAATTCCAACCTCTACCACGAACTGGTTGCTTTGAAATCGCAGCAGTAGTTCAGTTAAAGGCTTAACAGGTTTTTAAGGCTGAGCGCATTGCGCCGTGAGACTTCAATCTGTTTCCCATCATCCATTGTCAACAGAAAGCCGTCACTGATGGCTTCCTCTATCGCGACTATCGCTTGCAGGTTGACCACAAACTGGCGATTGGCGCGAAAGAAATGGCGCGTTGGCAGTCGCTCTTCCACTTGATTCAAAGGCTTTTTGATAAACGCCTTCTGGTCTTTAAAATAAATCCGCACGTAGTTTTTACAGCTTTCGATATAGCGAATACTGGCCAGTGGCACCAGATGGCAGTGGTCGTCATCCTTTACAAAAATTTGGCTATTGATATCAAGGCTGGGCTGTAATGCAGATGTGGCGGGTTGCGCAAAAAGCTTTTCGATGGCTACCGCCAGCCGCTGCTGACTGATGGGCTTTAGCAGATAATCGACGGCGTGATAATCAAAAGAGCGAATGGCATATTCGGAGTAGGCAGTGGTGAAAACAATGCGCGGCGTGTAATCGAGTTTTTCCAGCAAATCAAAACCGCTTTCTCCCGGCATGTGAATATCGAGAAAAATAACATCCGGATGGTGTTCGTTAATCAATTGCAGCGCTGATTGTGGATGATCGGCTTCGCCTACCAGCGCTAGCTCGGGAAACTGGTGCAGCATTCTGACCAAGCCTTCGCGTGCCACGCGCGAGTCTTCAACGACGATGGCCTTCATTGTGTTTCTCCCGGCAATTGAACGCTCACGCTAAACTGTTGGGCGTCTTCATTGTTGTGAATTTGACCACTGTCGCCGTAAAGCAGCGTTAAGCGCTGTTGGATATTGCTGAGCCCTATGCCCAGTGTTTTTGTGGTATTTCCGGCTTTATCGGCAATATCGTTGCTTACATTGAGCGTTAGTAAACCGTCGATGAGCCTGGCTGAAAGCTGAAGTGTTCCGCCTTCCCGCCGATTGTCCAAGCCGTGCTTGATCGCGTTCTCCACCAGCATCTGCAATATCATCGGCGGCACCAGATAGTTACCAAGGCTGGCGGGTATATCCATTTGCACCTGAAGCCGATGCTCCAGTTGTACGCGCATCAGCGCGAGATAGCGTTCGATAGTCTCCAGTTCCTCGCGCAGGCTGACCTTTTCCTTTTTACTACCTTCGAGCGAATAGCGCAGCATATCGGAGAGCGAAATCACCATGCTTTCAGCGTTGTGGGGATTCTCATGAATCATAAAGCGGATATTGTTCAGCGCGTTAAATAAAAAGTGCGGGTTAAGTTGATTGGCCAGGTGGCTGAGTTGAGCCTCGCGCAGGCTGTTTTGCAAACGCAAGTTAGTCAGTTCCGATTCACGAATTCTTCGCCGACTTGTGACACTGATGTAAACAAAAATCCAGGCGCAAATAAAGAGAGTGGTTTGGGTGCTGTTACTGACGACCATCTCGGTCATGGCGGATGCAAGCGAGACTTTTTGGCTGACAATCGCCTCATGCTCAACAAAATCCTGCCAGAAAAGGGGCACAACCAGGCCCAGCATAACAGTGGCGACCACAAAGCCAGCTGCCACGCCATAGCCAACGGCAAACCCAAGCGTTTTCGCCATGCCCCATAGGTGCCAATGCCTGTGTTTGTAGAGCCACCGATAATAGAGTACCGCCAGGGTCAGCAGCGGCAGCCAGAGCAGGCTGCCGATGATGTTAAAGGCAATATCCTTTCGCCAAAGCAGGATAATGATGAGTTGAAAGACGCTGATCAGCAACAGCACCGAGCCGTGGTACAGCCAAAAGGTTTTGTCGCGTGGAAAAAAATACACAGTCATCAATTAAGCCCAGGTACGAATACCAATTACACCATAGCTGGCCAGCTGCCCTAACATAAACAAGTGCAGGCCAGTATGCAGGCAGGCGTAGGCATAAATCCAGCGATTAACTTGACGGTAGCGCCAAAGTCCCCAAGAGCTGATCAAGCAGCTGGCCGCGTAGGCAAGAGTCAATAACATCAGTGAAATCGACACAAACGAGGGCTTGCCCAACGCAAAGATGGTGCCGCCATGTAATTGCACGATAACAATAAAAATCAGTATGCCGGTGCTGATCAATGGCCAGCTTCTGATCCACACGCTCTTGTCGAACGGCATGCTCTTGATCATCCGCCGCATTCCCCAAAACACTAGGCAAACCAGGCTTAACAGACTCACCACCACAAGCGCCAGGTTAAGCCCCAGCAGGCTATAAACGCGCAAGGCAGAAACAGGTTTAAAGGTATCCGAGCCCACTTGCAACACCTGTCCCGCCAGCGGGTCGTCAACAATGGCGATCGTGGGTAAGCCTGTCCAGCGGTCAATTAACAGGTTTTCATCAAACGCAAAATCATTGCTGCGCCAGCTGCCCAACAGGGGTTGACGATGCAGGTACTGCTCGCTTGTTTCAACACGAAGAAAGCCAACAATATCGCTGACGATGCGCGAGAGCGGGTTGCGATAATTGATCGGCATATAGTAGCCATCAATCGCGGTAAATTTTTGTGGTAGCGGTTGTGGTTCAAATTCCGGTGGCGATGTATCTCGCAACAGATAGTTGCGCATCAGCTCGGATATCTGTGCCATGGCCGCACCGTTGCTGGCGTTGATCATAAAAACATAACCCGCACCCAGCTCGGGCGCATAGGCCAGCTCAGCCAGCGCCCCCGGCATGCCGCCGTTGTGCCCATGAAACGCCACCTGATAATTACTGTGGCCACTGGTGTAATTGTAGATGCCGTAGCCTGCGGTCATGCCCAGAGACGAGCCGGAGGTGGATGTGTGGATTTCCATTCGTCTAAGCGACGAAGGAGAAATCAACTGCTGATGGTGATGAGTGCCATCCTTGAGCAACATTGCAAGAAACTGCGCCATATCCTGGGCGGATGCATTAATAGAGCCAGAAGGCCGCAGAATAATTTGCCAATAAGGCTGCGCTTGCTGGTTGACATAAAGTGTCGCACCTTTTTGCTGATATAGCGGAGACTTGTAAAAGGTGCTTGAGGTCATTTGCAGGGGATTGAAGATATGTTGTTGTACATAGTCTTCAAATAGCTGACCGGTAATTTTCTCCACAATGTAGGCGGCCACGCCAGGCCCAATATTGCAATAGGCGGTGCGTGTGCCGGGAACCCAGCGTGATTTGCGTGTTGCCGGACGATAATCCAAGGCTTCTTTTAACCCCATGGTGTCTGGTGCCTGGTAGGCAAACTCTGCCAGGCTCAAATCACTCCAGCCGGTGGTGTGCTCCAACACATGCACCAGACGCAGCGGATGGGTGTCTTCCCAAGGGTTATCAAACACAATTTCCGGGGCCAGGTCGCTCAGGCGCGCATTTAAATCCAGCTTGCCTTGTTCAATCAATTGCAATACCGCAATACCCACGAACATTTTGCTAATGGAACCTATACGAAACATAGTGTGTTCATCAGCGGGTATTTCGTCTTCCAGCGATGCCAGCCCCAGGCCTGCGACCCACTCAACACCCTCGGTATTCACCAGCGCAATACCGACGGCGGGCGTTTGTGTGTCTACGCGAATTTTTTCTATGGCGGCCTGAAGCTCGGTGAGGTTTTGCGGCCCGGCGACTTCAGGTGTCTGCGCGGCGACCGGGTGGATGCTGCTGGCGATAAGCAAGCCCATTAAACAGCAGCACTTGAGTATCCGGAAAATAAATTCTGGTTGCATAGGTGGCTCCCTTGCTAGTTTGTTAGCGCGTCGGTTGATTGTTGATTGGGAGAATTGTGCAAAAGGCTTAGCGCGCTTGTGACGATTTCCCAAGAAATTTTTTCGGCGACTGACACATTGCCATCGTTGCTGACAATCAGAACGACAGTCCTGGTATCAGGCACCAGCACCATCAGCGCATTCCACCAACCATTGGAGCCGTTGTGCCAGAGCATCTCGCCCTGCGACCAATCTTCTGCTGGTTTGGTCACCCAGCCATAGCCGTAATTGCCCGTGACCGGTGAGTGCAATCGCTTGTAGGTGTCGTGTTTCAGCAGCTTTCCTTCGCCCAGTTCACCGAGCAGATGATCGTTCGCATAAATAGCGAGATCTTCCAGTGTCACATACAATCGGCCTGCAGGCGCGAGTATGGGAGAGAGATCTGTCGTTGGGTTGGCAATACGTCTAAAACCAAACATCTTTTTATGGCCCAGCGGCTGATCCAGGCCCGCATCAGTCTTGTGAGGCGGCCCGAAGCTGAAAGAGGTCATGCCCAGTGGCGCCAGGACTTCCTGGCTCATCAACTCCTGCCAATTAACCCCGAGCTGTTTTTCGATCATGGCGGCTGCGACGGTGTAGCCCAAATTGGAATAGATAAAATCTGATCCCGGTGCTATTTCAGGCGGCTTTCTCAGTGCTTTTAGAACTTCGCGTTCTCTGAGGTCGGACTCTGATTCATCCTCTCCTGGTTGCTTGTAGAGCGATGTGTACAAAGAAAAATTGGCTTTAGCGCCGGAGGTGTGGGTTAGGAGTTGCGCCAGCGTCACCTGATGCCAGGCCTCATCAACTTGCTCATCCCGAAATACCTCGCCCACTTTCAGATCCCACTTCAGTTGTCCTTTTTCAATCAGCCTGGCGATCATGGTGGAAGTGAAGGATTTGGTGATGGAACCTATATGCCATTGATCCTTAGCGGTAACAGCGATGCCCGATCCCTGTTTTCTTTCACCGCTGGTAGCGGAAAGCACCGGAACACCGTCTTGCATGACCAACACGGAAAGTCCCGCCAGCCCGGATGTTTCCCGTTTGTCATTGACTTCCTCGGCAAACTGCTCGTTAAGCGCATGGAGTTGATGGAATTCGGCGTGTTGCATTGGGTCAGTGACTTGTTGTTCTGGCATTTGCGAAAAGGCCATCCAGGGTGTGAAAAACATCGCTAATACCAGTCTATTTCGATAAGCGCTCATAACAAGTTTCTCTCCTTTTTTTAAATTATTAACTGGCCATCAACTAAATGAACATCACACCGAGATGACACACCATATGTGCGACTATGGCGCACTCTATACCCTTGCGCCAAAACAGCCATCCGGCGATTAGTCCAAAAATAGCGTTGCCAGTGATGATGTAAAAGACAAGTGCCGGTGTTATTTCTGTTGAGAGTAATGACGCCACAGGCAGGTGCGCAAGACCAAACAACAAGGCGGTTACAAGATTGGCGAGGATGTAATTGTACGCTTTAACAGGCCCGACATTTTTCTGGGTGTATTTAAAAGTTAGCCAGACAAAGAAGGACATCAACCCCCAACGAATTAGCAATTCTTCGGTAATGCCGCCGTAGAGCAGCCGCGTATACCAGGGTGGCAAAAAGGATTCGGCATTAGCCAGAAAACTCTGGGGCAAATGAGTTTCCATCATTTTCCAGAATGCCATTATGAGAATGGCGCCAAGAGTCCCACCAACGATGGCTGGCTTGATGATGGAACCAAGCAAGGACGAAACATTTTTGTTCTCTAGATAGCCACGGATAATTGGTGCACCGAGTGCGACTTTGGGCGCGCAATACAGCCCCAGGGCGATGAGCCCGCCGAGTATGACGGATGACTGAAGCGTGGAAAGAATTTGCAACAGGAAAAGCGGTATTGGAGGCTGCTCTGGCTGCAATGCCAATAACTGGGGAATCAGTGGCAACGCCGAGATCACACCCACAAAGCCCAGTGTGAAAAGTATTAAACCTGATTTCAGGGGAGTATTTACATGGGCTTTCATGCTGATAAGTGTTTTGTTCCTGGTGAGGATAGTGGCGCGAGGCGCGCCGCGGAGTTGAATGTCCCTAGATTTTCTTCGTGGCGCATGCACTCGCCAAGGACGCAACGCCAAGAACAGGAAGTAAAACCAGAGTAAGTAGCTGTGGTCCGCCAAGTATGGCGGATGCAAGAATGGCAGAGGCCCACATAATGCCGTTAACAATTGACTGAGTTTTTTGGGTTTTCATGCAGATAATCCTTTTTTGGCTGGTGGATTGATAAGGGCGCTTTCTCGCCCGGACTCAAACTGAAGCCATTATCATCCACCGCTTGGCACCTTTGGATAAAAGGTGCCAAGCGGTGCTGAGTCAGGATAAGCGGTGCCAGAATAAGCGATGGTTAGCGGCGCGGCGCGCGCCATTCGTAGACTTGCCCTGCTTGGGTATGCAGGTCGTACTCGTAAAACGAGGGCGCACCGGGGAATTGCATGTCCTTTGCGTGTATCAGTGGCTTGGCAATTTCCGGAGTGGCGAAAAAGGCATTGCCGTTCTCGCCCTTGGCGATTTGCCAGGGTGAGGATTTTTGCAGCGGTGCAGACAGGCGCAAGCGACATTGCCCACCCAATGACGATTGAACTCGCAGGTAAGTAATTTCACCCTTGGCCCAACGCAGGTCCACAACAAAACCACCACGGGTTGCCAGGCCTGTTACCTCACCGTCAGGCCAGGCGTCCGGCAGTGCGGGCAATAGATGAATAGCGCCGTCGTGGCTTTGCACCAGCATTTCGGCAATACCGGCGGTTACACCAAAATTGCCATCGATTTGAAACGGCGGATGGGCGTCAAACAGATTGGCGTAGGTGCCGCCCTTTTCGCTGAAGGTTTCTGTCTCGGTGACCAGCGAAATTTGATCCTGCAAAAGTTTGTAGGCGCGATTGCCATCAAGCAGGCGCGCCCACAAATTGATTTTCCAGCCCATGGACCAGCCGGTGGATTGATCGCCGCGTTGCTCCATGGAGGTGCGCACAGCAGAAAATAATTCGGGTGTGCGCAGCGGCGAAATCTGGTTGCCGGGATGCAGGCCGTACAGGTGCGATACATGGCGGTGATTGTCATTGGGGTCATCCCA
>CBFGWO010000048.1:0-21739 GCA_965652595.1 uncultured Cellvibrio sp.
TAAAGACGCCAGAACAATATGCATGGAGCAGCCAAATATGGAGTTTTTCATAAGTATTCTCACCCAACTTACCAAGTTTAGACTGGCATATTAATTTGCATGGCCAGTCTACACATACTCAATTTTAGGTATGCGCACTTCCCCGCCCCCCGATACTCTGGCCGGTGGGACAATCTCCTTTATACTCACAATTCTAATATCGAGCGAGGATCTATGAGCACATTCCATAGTATAAAAACGGCGTTATTGAACACGGCAATTACCGCATGTTCGGTACTGGTACTTAGCGGTTGTGGAGGCGGTGGATCTTCCAGCAAATCATCTGTCAGCTCAGCTGTTTCATCTTCTGTAGCTTCAAGCGTATCTTCATCCGATCCAGCAAGCAGCTCTTCGTCAAGCGAACCATCACTGAGCAGTGCATCCTCCGACTCTTCCAGCAGTTCAGTCAGTAGTGCTGCCCCGGTTAGCACTACCTATAAAATTACTGTTGAGGTTCCCGAAGGTCTGTTGAGCGCCCAGTCGCAAGCAGGCTCCGCGCAAAAAGCAGCCCTAGCTTATACGGCTGAAAAGGCCGTTGCTTCAGGCGAGTTAACGGCCAGCAATTTCGCCGTGGCCTGTGTAGATTTGGCGGGAACAGTTCTTGAGGTTATCCCCCTGGAGGATAACAACATCACCCTAAACGATGACGGCAGTTGGAGTATTACGGTACCGCTGGAGCCATCCATCAATTGCCTGTTTATTGCAAACCTTTATCAGGCTCTGGATCTGAAAGAAGGTGACTCCATCAGTGACTCTGGAAACATTTACGCACCTAACAGTGCAGAGTCCATTACAGTCAGCCCATCCTCCACCGTCGCATTCAACAATTTTGTTGAGGAACTAGGCGGCTCAGGGACATTTGAAAGCGTAAATATCAACCCCCAGGATCCCGCCCAGATTAATGCGATTGACAATATCATGACCAACATTGCCGCCCTGCTGGCAGATCAGGAGTTTTCCGAATCAACGTTGGCTGACTTATTAAACACAATTAAGGAAATTATTTCGCCTGTCATTGAGCAAGAGGTCAACAACATTCAAAATCCTATTGCTGGCACCGCTGTTGAGTTAATTCGCGATGGTGGAGGCTTGCACAATATTACCAGCCGTTTTCAAGGTATCCTTTATACAGCGTTGGTGGGCGATACTACCAGCTACAGTTATTACGACAACGGCGAGTTTGTACCGCGTGAGAGTGTAGGCTATCGAGACTACATTCTGTCCAGTGAAGGATGGGTCGAAGCTGCATGGGTTGATAAATTAAGCTCCTATAACGGCGACGGCTCGGTAACCTATGTTGATTCGAATGCAGATGGATTTAAAACCTTTATTCACGTGACCCAGGGATTCAGTCTTGCTGGTTCGAATATCGCCAACCTGCTAATGGCCAATGACAATACGACTCTTGTCAGCGATATCGTTAAACCAGATGCGGTTTTTAGTGAGGGTGCCGCAGGATATCGGATATCGATTAGCTATCCGCTATCCTATTCCATTTTTCTGCATCCCGGCGAAGCGGGTGGTAGCTGTTGGGGCCCTGAGGGATCTCCCGACGAAGCAAATGGCAATTGCAACATGCAGGAATTGCGAAGAGATAACAACATATTCGAACGTCCAATAGTGGAATATGAAACACTTTTTTCTCCTGATGTCGATATAAATGCTATGGGTTCACGTTCCTTATCTGTAGGTGCTGTCGGGGATAACCTGTTGGTCGCGCAACTGATCAACAACAGCTCTAAAACAGTGAAATACTATGCCCGTGGTTGGGCTGGAGACTATGCGTCATTGATTGCAACAGGTACCTGGACAGAAATTACCCTGCCAAATCTGAGTGAGAACAACCGGGCTGTTCGATTCGATTATCCCAAAGCCGTATTGGCAGTGGCGGACATTTGGTCTCAGCAAAGCTATCAAGCCTACACTGTTCAAGATGGGTTTGTGCGTCACCTGACAATCAACCCACCAAGAGCCCAACCTAGCGGAACACTTGTATTCAATCAGGTTGCCAAGGACGACATCATGAAAGCGCTGAAAAAATAGCGTCCGTAGTAACCGTTGATAGTTGGTGGCGGCCCTTAACCGGGTCCGCCACCTGACAAAAGGTTTTTAACCACCTAATTACTTCAGATCAAACCTATCCGCCTCCATCACCTTCACCCAGGCGTTGACAAAGTCCTTCACGAATTTTTCTTTCGCATCATCCTGAGCGTAGACCTCGGCGATAGCGCGCAGCTGGGAGTTGGAACCGAAAATCAAATCCACACGCGTACCCGTCCATTTAACGGTGCCGGTTTTGCGGTCTTTACCTTCGAACAAATCCACATCATTTGAGGTGGGGCGCCATACGGTATTCAAATCCGTCAGATTGACGAAAAAATCGTTGGTCAACCTGCCGGGCGACTGGGTAAACACACCGTGTTTTGCGCCCTGGTAGTTAGCGCCCAGTACCCGCAACCCACCGACCAACACCGTCATTTCCGGTGCCGAAAGCCCCAACAGTTGCGCTTTGTCCACCAGCATTTCCTCAACAGGCACGGTGAATTTTGTGCGCGCATAGTTGCGGAAGCCATCGGCCTCAGGCTTGAGCACGTCAAAAGATTCCACATCGGTATGCTCCGCCGTGGCGTCACTGCGGCCCGGTGTAAAGGGCACCTCGAGATTGTGGCCAGCATCCTTCGCGGCTTTTTCGATGGCCGCACCACCGGCGAGCACGATCAAGTCCGCGAGGGAAACTTTTTTACTCGAGGCTTTTTGAATGCCCTCAAGCACAGCCAACACCTTGGCCAGTTGTTGCGGCTGGTTTACTTCCCAATCTTTTTGCGGCGCCAGGCGAATGCGCGCGCCGTTGGCGCCACCGCGCTTGTCGGAGTCGCGGTAAGTCGAAGCCGACGACCAAGCTGTGTAAACCAGCTCTTGCACGCTCAAACCCGAGCCGAGAATTTTGCTTTTCAAATCCGCAATATCCTGAGCGCTAAGCTTGTCACCCGAGGGCGCGGGCAGCGGGTCTTGCCAGATAAGGTCTTCCGCCGGAACTTCCGGGCCCAGGTAGC
Source organism: uncultured Cellvibrio sp. (assembly GCA_965652595.1). Classification (GTDB taxonomy): domain Bacteria; phylum Pseudomonadota; class Gammaproteobacteria; order Pseudomonadales; family Cellvibrionaceae; genus Cellvibrio. Next base: position 3,093 of record CBFGWO010000048.1, read on the forward strand.
GGGCTTTGGGGCCCATGTCGCGGTGAGTAAGTTTGAACCAGGCGCGAGCAAAGGCGTCGGCAAACTCGGCCGGGTTTTTGTGGAAGTGCTCGGAGATCTTGCGGTAGGCAGGATCTTCGCGCATGGCCATGTCAGCGGTGCTCATCATGATGCCCACGCGCTTGCTGGGGTCTTCCGCGTCTGGCGCCTTGTCTTTGTCGGCGAGGTTTTTCGGCGCCCACTGCTTGGCACCTGCGGGGCTTTTTACCACTTCCCACTCGTAGCCAAAGAGCACGTCAAAGTAACTCATATCCCACTGGGTGGGCGTGGGTGTCCAGGCGCCTTCGAGGCCGCTGGTGATGGTGTCGCGGCCCTTGCCGCTTTTGTAGCTGCTGATCCAACCCAAGCCCATTTCTTCAATGGGCGCGGCTTCGGGTTCTGGGCCAACATGGGAGGGATCGCCCGCGCCGTGGGTTTTGCCAAAGGTGTGGCCACCGGCAGTGAGCGCCACAGTTTCGTAGTCGTCCATCGCCATGCGCGCAAAGGTTTCGCGAATGTCGCGCGCCGAGGCCAGCGGGTCGGGGTTGCCGTCCGGGCCTTCGGGGTTAACGTAAATCAGGCCCATTTGCACGGCGGCCAGGGGGTTTTCCAGATCGCGTTCGCCGGAGTAACGGCTGTTGGGTTTGTCACTGGTGGCCAGCCACTCGTCTTCGGCGCCCCAGTAGATATCTTCTTCGGGCGCAAACACGTCTTCACGGCCACCGGCAAAGCCAAAGGTTTTAAAACCCATGGATTCCAATGCCACGTTACCCGCGAGGATAAACAGGTCGGCCCAGGAGAGGCTGTTGCCGTATTTTTTCTTGATGGGCCAGAGCAGGCGGCGGGCCTTGTCGAGGTTGCCGTTGTCGGGCCAGGAGTTGAGCGGTGCAAAGCGCTGGCTGCCGGTGCCTGCACCGCCGCGACCGTCACCGGTGCGGTAGGTGCCGGCGCTGTGCCAGGCCATACGAATCATAAAGGGGCCGTAGTGACCGTAGTCGGCGGGCCACCAGTCTTGCGAATCGGTCATGAGCGCTGTGAGGTCTTTTTTTACGGCCGCCAGGTCGAGCCTGTTAAAGGCCTGGGCGTAGCTGAAGTCTTCGCCTAGCGGATTGGACTTGGGGGAGTGCTGGTGCAGGATGGCCAGATTGAGCTGGTTGGGCCACCAGTTGTGGTTGGCGGTACGCTCGCCGCCCATGGTGGTGCGCGAGCCGTGCATAACGGGGCATTTGCCTTGAGAACTCTTGTCCATACCTATCTCCTATGATGTCTGGCCTGTGGTAGGTCAAGTCTAGGCAGAAAGGCTGGCAGCCGATAGATCGTTTTGATTTATTATCACTCTAGGAGCTATAGCGATTAGCTATAAATGGATCAGCTGTAAATCAATTACCCGTAAATATTGTTACTCCCTGACCTGGATATGACCCACAAGGCGCTTCTCGCCCGAATCTTCATCGAAAAAATACAGGGGCTTTGCACCGGCGCTGGCGAGCAACTCCAGGGGGATACTGGTGGTTAACCCGAAGTCGGCTCTTACAATTTGCAAACGTGCGTCCCCCAAAAATAGACCTGCCCTTTCTGGAAAGCAGGCGGTGTGCATCCAGACGCCCATAGAGCCATCTGGCAACTCATTGGCTGCTACACCCGCCTGGGTTTCTTGCGGCCCCCATTCGCCCAGCGCGCAAAAAGTCTGTGGCTTGGTTGCTTTCGGCTTGACCGGTTGAGCTTTAGCTTTGGCGGTATCGAAGGCAGCGATGGCTGCGAGATCCACCTGTGCCTGTGTCGCCAGTACCCGTGCCTGCATCGACGCCAGGGCTTGTTCTACTAGCGGCACCAACTCTACTGAGGGTTTTCGCAACTGAGCGAGCGCAGCGTTCATTTCGGCGAAATACTGATCGTTCAGCTGATCCGCCAAATGGAGTGTCCACACCCCCAAATCATGGGCAAATGCAGGAGTCCAGTCAGCGGATAGTGGGTAGTTTGCCAGCGCAATAACGGGTAATTTCTGGTGTGGTGCAGATTGGCCATTTTTAAAGCCAAGCTGCTCGAACACCTCTCCCAAACCCGGCAAATGATCGCCAAAGAAAACGATCAACGTGGGCCTTTCTCGCTCCTGGGCGAACGCATAGAGCTCGGCCAGCGCCTGCATCGCCGTTTCACCGTGATAGGCGTACTCACGCCAAGCGAGTGCTGCCTCATCACTCAATCCGTCGGGTGCTGTTATGGCGGCCAGTCGCTCCTTGTCCATGTTGCCGCGCGTACCTGTTCCCCAGGGACCGTGGTTTTCCATGGAAATCGCTAACAAAAACGTGGGATCAGTTGCTGCAGTCAAATGTGCCTTGGTACGTTCAGTCAGGTATTTATCAGCGATGTAGTAACCCGAACGCTTGGCACCGCGAAAGGTTTCCTCCCCTTCAAACGCCTGAAACCCTAGCAGCGGCAGCGCTCTGTGCCTTTGCCAATAGATTCGATTATGCGGATGCACTGCAATAGTTTTATACCCTTGGTTTTGCAGCGCCCAGGCGAGCGAGTGGGTGTAGGAATTTACCGCAGAAATATAGGGGTAGTCTTGGCCAACTAAAAATTTGAAAGGCACACCAGTTAACACTTCAAATTCGGTTCGTGTTGTATTCCCCGCATAGGTGCTGACCTGCATTTGCGCTGTCAGACCTTGACTTTGTAGCTCACAAAAGAGCGGCCAGGTATGGCAAGGCTCCACACTGTTGACAACCTGAGTATCAAAAAAACTTTCGCTCAACCATAAAATAATGTCCGGCTTTAACTCTGCCATGCCCCGCTCTGGCCGCAAACCCTGAGCAGCCACAAATTGATCTATCAGGTGCGCATCAAAACTTGGCCGAGTCAAGCTGGTAAGCCGCGCACCGGTAACCAGCGAAGACAGCAGCCCTTTATTTTCCGCAACGGATGCAAAATTCCAAGGGCTGGTATTACTACTGAGACTGGCGTAGAGGCTTTGTACACCTTGCTTACCAATCACTATAAAAACCAGCCCGCCCGCACCAACGCAAAGAATCAACAGGTTTACACCCCATCGAAGGCTTGGCTTTTCATAGCGCCACAAAAAGTAAAAAACCGCAAGCGCAAACACGAGGCCCACAGCCAACATGGGAATATTGGCGTACTGATGTGTAAGCCGCCAGCCAGAGACAATCTGCGGCAGCAGATAAACATCCGAAAAAATCAGTGGCTCGCCCAAGTGCAGTAGCTTGTTATGGTTAACCACAAACAGCAACGCGATAAATCCAGCGGTGAGTAAAAACCCAAGCAACAGCCGGCGCGTTAAGCCCCACCACAAAACAAACACACACAGGGCTGGCAGAAGGTTGGCGACGAGCAACCAGGGATTGTCAGACTGGACAAAAACGGGGTCAAGTAAATAGACACCGTAACCTATCAAAGCCGATAGCAGGAGGAAGATACTAAGTTTTAGCGAAAACCGAACCATCAAGACTGTCCTTCAAACCAATCCCTCGCCAATACTGAAAAACGCAGGGTCATAAAAATGAAACATCGAAGGATAAACAGCTGCTGGTTAAAACACCAGAAAAAATCCGCCCCCAATCAGGCCAGGTAACGTGAAATATCCACCTCATCCAGCTGATTCGGCGTTAAAAAGCGCTCGGCATAGCGGCGATATACCCCACTGCGCAAAAAGAATTCAAACACATCCCGATCTACATGCTCGTCTTGCACCATCTTGTGCAGGATATCCAGCGAGGCGCTGACAGATTTGGCCTTTTTGTAGGGCCGATCTGCGGCGGTCAGCGCTTCAAAGATGTCGGCCAGCACCAAAAACCGCTCAGGAATCGACAGCTGTTCGCGGGTGAGTCGGCGCGGGTAACCTGTGCCCTTCATGGTTTCGTGGTGAGTAGAGGCATAGCGCGGCACCCGCGCCAACTCCTTGGGAAAGGGTAAGCTTTCGAGCATGCGAATAGTGCTGATGATGTGTTCGTTGATTTTGAAACGATCTTCGGCGGTGAGGGTGCCGCGTGCGATAGACAGATTGTAAACCTCACCCAGATTGTAGAGATGTTCAGGCACCTCCACCTTGATGCCGAAACGGGGATCATAGTTAACCTCGGTATGGCGAGGAATAATATGCTCGGGCTTATCCGCCAACAATCGCTCGGTTGCGGGTAGCGCACCTGGCTCGCCAACAAAGCGCAACTCATCCACTGGCGACAGCCCCAGGCGATCGTCAAAGTGGCGCACCCAGGTGATCTCCGCCAGCTGCTGCAGGCGTGCCTGTGCTTGCTCACTTAAAAACTCGCCACCCACATTGGTATTGGCAACAAATGCAAAATCCTGTTGCAGCTGCGCCCGCTCCTGTTCCAGTTTTTGCAGCAATTGCGCGGGGTTGGCGCCATCAGTTTGCAATTGCTTGAGGTAAGCAATTTCGGCGTCGCGCCACAGCACTTCAAAGCGCATGCGAATTTCGTGGATGCGGTTATAAATGCATTCAAGCTTGCTTCCCTTGTCCACAATATGCTCAGGCACCGTGATTTTGCCGCAATCGTGCAGCCAGGCCGCAATGCGAAACTCGCGGTACTCTTCGTCGTTTTTAAAACAAAAATCCTTAAAGGGCGGCTCTGTGGATGCCGCAGCCGCATCGGCCAGCATCAGTGCCAATTCTGGCACTCTTAAACAATGGCCGCCGGTATAGGGGGACTTTTCGTCAATAGCGCTGGCGATCAATTGAATAAAGGATTCCATCAACTCACGCTGTTCCTGCTCGTGTTGTTGAATAGCCTTGGCCATGGCAAACATGGATTTGGACAGTGCATCTATTTCCTTGATCACGCTGGGTATGTATTGCACCTGATCGTAACGTCGCTGGCGCACCGCTTCACTTTTTTCATGCAGGCGTTTAATGGGCCGCACTATGGGTTGAGCCAACACCCAGGAAGCAGGCAAGAGCAACATCAGGCAGGCAAGTGTCAATCCAATCGAGAACCTCACCCTATCCAAACTCTCAGCCAGCACCTGACGCTCAGCCACCACCACGGCAAAAAAATCTTGCTGGTTGTGATTGGAGCCCAGGGGCATGGCCAGTGCAAACGCGGTTTCACCGTTAACCCTCATGGGCAACAACTGGCCTTGCATTGCCGGATTCTGGCTCGCCTCTATCAGTGGCAAATAGGGCACACTGGAAAGACTGTCGGAGGCAATAATAGCGCTGTCACCCAACCACTTGTGGTGTAAGTGGGCGCGTTGTTCCCGCGTTACCTGCGATAAGGCGCGATTCAGAAGCGGCAACAAAGGCGCGAGATGCGGTGCAACAATCACATGGGATTGATTGGGAATGGGCGTGCCCTGTGCGTCGGGCTCCTCGATAAAGACCAGATCCTGAATAAAGTATTGGCGGGCGGTATAGCGCAGAATCGCCGAAGCATCCAGGGTCGCAAACACCTTGCGATCGCGCACCGCCTCCAGCGCCGCGCGCGTGGACTCAACTTCAACTACTTCAATTTGCGGATGGTGCTGTCGCAACACGTCAATCAAGGTCCAACCTTCGGGCAGCGCCAGGGTTTTACCATGAAGACCGCGCAAACTACTCACCGGCTCGGCGTCACCGTGAAGCGCGAGTGCCTGTGGCAGGGCCATCAAACTTTCGCTGGGCAACCCCAATTCAAAGGCCTCGGCACCGGAAATCACCGGTTGCAACAGGTCCAGTTTGCCGGCGGCAAAAAGTTCTACCAGTTCAGACCAGGTAAAGCCGTTTACAAATTCAATTTGCAAACCCAGCATTTGAGCCAGCAATCGCATTAAATCCACGCTGTAACCGCGGGGCTCACCCGCCACGGCGAAATCTATCGGGGGCCAGTTCATTTCGTTGGAAATTTTTATGCTGCCAAGGGAGCGAATATAATCCCGCTCCTGCTCACTCAAAGGCAGCGGCTGCACCTCGGGCAAGCCACTGTTGTCGGCCAGCTGACGATTGGTAGCGAGCAACTCGCCCGTTGCACGGTAAACGTAAATTTCACCATCCACCCCCAGGCGCTGCTGACGCAAAAAATCCGAGAAGGATTGCAGGGTAATATCAATCGCCAGTACGGCTCGCGCCTCTGGTAGCTGAATGGAGTAGGTTTGCCCAGGCACCTGCGGAAAACGAAACATATAGGGCGAAGATTTGTTGACATGATCGGCGCTGGCCTCCAAAAACCAGGGGCGACTGCGCGGATCATAGTTGCTCGATTCGCTGTAACTCGAACGCCGTGTAAAATCGGCAGCGTAAAAATCCACCTGACGCTGTCTTTGCCCTTCAATATTGCGCACCCGATTCACCGCCCAGCGATCCTGCGCCTGGGCACCCAGGCTGGCACGCAGATCCGGGTGGCTTTCCAGATTCACCACTTCGTAAAAATCACCGTTGTCGAACCCCAGGTAGATATTGAAAAAAATGGGATTGTTGCGCATGACTTCCGCAAACAAATCGAGCACACGGGGATGATCTGCCTCATCTTCCATCAGGCGCGGATAGCGCGCCAACAACCGGGCAATTTGTGCCGCACGAGTATCTATGGCCTGGATAAAATCGCCGGTATTGGCAGCGGTGAGTTGATAGCGATCAACGGCGGTCTCAATCGCCATCTGGCGACTGAAGTGATACTGAAGACCTATGGCTACGGCGGCGGTGATGAGGGTAGTCAGCAACACTATGCTAACCACCGAAAGACGAACGGAAAACCTAAGCGGCGTGACTGGCTGGCGAGACATCCTGTATTCCTTGCGAGTGAGTTCAGCTAAGAGTAAAGCATAGTTTTGGGTGCCATACCCGACAAATACCTATCAACCCAATAAAGCGCAGCGTTTGCGAATACGGCTTAGCGCTACAGGGGTAATGCCCAAATATAGAGCAATGTCCTGCTGGGAAAGTCGCGGCAACAACGCCGACTCTCGCGTGCAAAAGGTCCGGTAGCGCTGCTCCGGACTCAGGCAGAGGAACTCATACTCCCGCTGCTCCTTTTTCATGGCGAGCCGGAGTAAAAACTGATTAATGTCCGCCAGCTGATCGGGGCTGGACAAGATAGCGTCCAGCAGTGGCCGGCGCGGCACTTCCCAGACAGTGCAGTCCTCCAGTGCCACCACCGAAAACGAGCAGGGCGCCTCATCAACCAGCGCCTGCAAGCTGGCAATAGATTCACCCTCCCGCAAGAAGGATTTGATAAACGCCTTGCCATCCAGCGTTTGATAATAGGCTTTTACCAAACCACGCTCGATAAAAAACAGGTTTCCCTGTTGCTCCCCTTGAAGAAACAGGGTTTGCCCTTTCGCCAACTGACGACTTTTTCCGAGCAATCTGAGTGACTGAATCAAACTCACTTCTCCTGTTGATAAAAATTGCAGCGCTTAACCCAGGTTAATGCAAAACCTACCCGCGCCCGCAACAATGCTCCTTCTCAAAACAAAAATCACCACTGGCTGGAGCGCCAAAATTGTATGGAACTGCGAAATAGAAGGCTAGTGATTACTGGAGGCACATCCGGTATTGGTCTGGCGCTGGTTGAACAGCTGGCTCCGCGCAACCGATCAGTGATTCTGGTTGCGCGCAACAGCGCCAGATTGCACAAGCTGGCTCAGACCTTCCCAAATCTGGTCACTTATCCCTGCGACCTTAGCCAAAAGCATGAGGTCGTTCGCTGCTTTACGGACATCGCCCAAGCCTATGCAGATATATCGGTGGTTATCAATAACGCCGCGGTACAGTTTACGCCAGAAGTAACGGATGAAAATTTCAGTTTCGACAGCATAGAAACCGAAATTGCCATCAACCTCTGCGCCCCGGTGTGGATAACAGCGCTGATGATCAAACCCTTGCTTGCGCTGAACAAACCTGCCGCCCTGGTGAATATCAATTCCGGCCTTGCCATTTGCCCTAAAAAATCTTCAGCGGTTTATAGCGCGACAAAAGCCGGGTTGCGTCACTTTAGTCACGCGTTGAGCTACCAACTGGAGGCTACCCAGGTGGGTGTACACAACCTCATCCTGCCTCTGGTTGACACACCCATGACGCACGGCAGAGGTGCGCAAAAGATGACAGCTCAGGCAGCGGCAACAGCCATTATTAAAGGCATAGAAACTGGACAGCGAGAAATTTACATCGGCAAGTCTCGATGGCTGCCGCTGCTTGCACGCATTAGCCCAGGACTTCTGGCGTCCATCATGAAAACCCTATAACCCGGAGCCAAGATGCGATTACTTATTTACCTGGCACTGGTGCTCGCCAGCATTTTTGCCTCAACGTTTTTGATAATCAAATTCACCGGGCTATTAACGCTGGATGACATAAAAGCGGCGCTGACATTTGCCGCCAACAGCGATCCTGTTTATGTGGCCCTGCTCGTGGTTTTATTGCTGTTTTCAGATCTCTTTATTGCGATGCCTACACTCACCATTTGCGTATTGGCGGGCTACTTTCTGGGCGGTTGGTGGGGCGGGGCTTCAGCAAGCCTCGGTATGATGCTGGCGGGTTTAACCGGCTATAGCCTGAGCTACCATCTGGGGCCCGGCCTGCTGCTAAAAATCTGCAAAAAGCCCAGAGAGCTGGCCTCGATGCAGCAGCTGTTCAACACTAACAGCGGCGGCGTCATTCTGCTCTGCCGGGCACTGCCAATACTGCCGGAGGTGGTTTCCTGTTTGGCGGGCGTGAATCGCATGCCGCTGTTGCACTTTCTCGCTTTCTATAGCCTGGCCACACTACCCTATGGGTTTATTGCCGCGCAGGCGGGCTCTCGCTCCAGCCTGACAAACCCAATGCCTGCAATACTCACGGCAATATGTCTTTCGCTGTTTTTTTGGCTCAGCGGGTGGATGTTTCTACGCAACCGCTCGCGTCCTACCCAGCCGCCAACCACGCATTAATCAGGGTCACCATTTGTCGCACTTCCCGCGCCAAGGCATCCAGTTGCTCACAATCCACCACACCGACGCGCAGGGTTTGTTCGCAATCCAATGACAGCTGGTGCAGTTGATTCATGCCCAGGCTGGCACTGAGCGACGTGAGTGAGTGAACCTGGTTCAACAGGCCTTCGCGGTCATCGAGATCGCTCAAGCGCACCAGCTCAGCGGGGAAGTCGCTGCGCTCCGCAGCAAAGGCGCCCAGCAGCTGGCGGTAGAGGCTGTCGTTATCCATCAGGCGCGCCAGGGCACCTGCGGTGTCCAGGCCCTGCGTTGCCAGGGCTTCAAAGCCCAGGTTAGCTTGACGTTGATCTGTGCCCTGAGTGGGCATATCCCCTGGCTGCCGCTGCCCCAGCCAGCGCTTGGTGAGAGCGTGCAAACGATGGGGATTAATGGGTTTGGCAAGGTAGTCGTCCATACCGGCGGCGAGGTAAGCCTCGCGATCGCCCGGCAGTGCATTGGCCGTGAGCGCGATAATCGGCAGGCGCGCACCAAAGGGCAGGCGGCGAATGTGTTGGGTGGTTTCGACACCGTCCATGCCGGGCAGTTGGATGTCCATCAAAATCACGTCGGGCAACTCCGCTTGCAGAAAACTGAGCGCCTCTGTACCACTGGTTACCAGGCTGACATGCAGGCCCCAGTTTTCCAGCAGGCTGCGCACAATTTCCTGGTTGAGCAGGTTGTCTTCCACCACCAGCACCCGGCCTTGCAAGCGCTGATCCGGCAAGGGCAAACCCCGTGGCTCCGGCGGCCGCGCTTCCGGCGCCAGCTCAGAACCTATGCCGAGACTAATCCGGAGACTAAAACAACTGCCCTTGCCCGGCTCGCTTTCTACCGCCAGTTCGGCATCCATAATCTCTGCCAGGCGCTTGCAAATAGCCAGCCCCAGGCCAGCGCCTTCGAATCGGCGAGTGCTGGACGCATCCACCTGATGAAAAGGCTCGAACAGCCCCGGTAGCAACTCGGGCGCTATGCCGATACCCGTATCCCTGACTTGAAACTCCAGGGCGATACGCTGACCCACCCGCTCTCCGGCGAGCACGTTAATATCGATTTGCCCCTGATCGGTGAACTTGACCGCATTGGCGCAAAAGTTGATGAGTATCTGGCCCAGTCGGAGCGGATCGCCCAGCAGCCGGTCGGGAATGCACGGGTCCAGCCAGGCGTTGAGACGAAGGCCTTTTTCCCGCGCCTTTTCGCTCACCAGGTTGAGCGTGCGCTCCACCAGATCCGAGAGCAAAAAGTCCTCTTCATCGGTGCGCGGCTTGCCCGCCTCCAGGCGGGAAAAATTGAGGATATTGTTGATGACCTCCAACAGGTGCTCACCCGCTGCGCGCATTTTTTCCAGATAAGCGCGCTGCTTTGGTTCCACCTCCGCGGCCAGACTGACGTGGGCCAGCCCGATAATGGCATTGAGTGGCGTGCGAATTTCGTGGCTCATGTTGGCGAGAAACTCGGCCTTGGCGCGGGAGGCAGCCAGGGCCTCCTCCTTGGCGTCCACCAGTTCGCGGGTGCGCTCGTCCACCAACTGCTCCAGCCGCTGGTTCATGGCCGCCTGTTGCTGTGCCGCTTCGACCTGGGCGGTTTCGTCCATGATGGTGCAGGCAAAGGCCTGGCAACCCGCCTCGCGCCAATAGGTCACCGGGAAGTTCACCAACCGGTAGTAACGTGCGTCGGATTCCGGCGGGTAGAGCACCACCCGTGCGTCCGGGAGGTGGCTTCTGTCGCTACCCTGGCTGGCGGCCCTGACGGTCTGTTCCGCCACCCTTACCATGGGTCGCAGCCAGGCAGGCAGGGGTAGATCCAACAGCGGCTGGCCCAACAGCTGGGTCTTGCCGAGAGACACAAAATCGCAAAACGCCGGGTTAACCACGGTGAGGCTGCCGTCCAGATCGCACATGTAAACCGGCACCGGGATGTTGTCGAGCAGGGAGCGAAAATGGCCTTCGCGCTGCGCCAACCGGCGGCGGTTAATCAGGGCGCTGGCGGTGAGCACCGCAATCAAGACTAGCGCGCTCAGCGTCAGCCCCCAGATAACCTTGCGCGCCACATAGTAGGAGGCAAAGCCTTCCGCCATGTCCTGTTCAACCACCAGCCCCATGTCCAGCTCCGGCATCCAGCGACCCGCCCCCGCCACTTGCACACCGCGGTAGTCGGGATAGCCCATCAACGGAGCGGGTTGATCCTGGCTGAGCAGGGCGTGAGCCAGGGGCGTAAGCCGGGGCGGATCGCCGGGAATTTTGGCGAAGATCTGGCGCCAGTTTTCGTCCACCAAGGGCGCGTCATCAGGGTGGTCAAAGCGCGGCGGCGTCAGAATGCGTCCGTCGCGCCCGATGGTGTAGATATCGCCGCTACTGCCGGGGCGGCCGCTGCTGAGCAGGGTAAAAAAGCTGCTGTGGGAATTAAACCTAAGGCAAAAATAACCCAGGGATTGGCCTTGATCCTGAATCAGCATACAGGCGTTTTGAATCCAGGTGCCGGCGGGCAGGCTACCCCGTGGGCCGTCGGTAGGCCGGGGCGCGCGGAAGGGTATGGAGATGACCGGCTTGCCTGGGGCGACTCGATCCAGGCCCTCGTGGGCCTCGGGTGTTACCACCGGTTGGCCCAGGTATTTTTCACTACTGGCATCCACCAGCACCCGATCCAGGCTGATCACCGAGTAGCCGTCAAAACCCAGCTTGAGCATGATGGGGTAGAGCCAGAAACGAAACGCCTCGCGCTCTTCGGGGGTAGCCGTGCCCTCACGCAGCATCCGCTTGATACCTGGGTTGCCGCGCGGTGATTCGCCTAATACTTCCAGCGACGCCAGCTGCTGTTGCTGCCAGTACAAGAGCAGCTCGCGGGTGGACACCGCCGTAGCCTCCAGGTGCTGAGCGAGCAGTTGTTCCTGGCTAATACGCGTTTGACGAAGGGAATAGTGGCTGATCACCAGCAGCAGGCCTATGGCCGCCAGCGCAAGGATCACCAGCGGATTGGTGACTAAGCTGAATCGCTTGTTTGGGATTGTCGACCTGTGCCTTGGCATAAAAGAAGCGCGTCCGCCAGTTGTCCATCGACCCAATCCAGCACAGCCGCAGCCGCCTGGGGAAGTGCAATGAGGTAGCCCTGAACCTGGCGACAGCCAAGTTCCCGCAGCAAGTCTAGCTGCTCCCGCGTCTCCACGCCTTCGGCGACACTGGCAATACCCATACGCCGCCCCAGGTCGATGGCCGAGCGCAGAATTTCGCGCACATGGCGCTGGCTGGGTGCGCCCTGCACAAAGCAGGCGTCAATCTTCAGCTCGGTAAACGGAAAACGCGCCAATTGCTGAAGCGACGAAAAGCCGGTGCCATAGTCGTCGATGGAAAAACCAAAACCGCGCAACCGCAACCGACTGATGGTGGCCAGGGCGGCGGGCATATCCATCACCAGCGCCGTTTCGGTGATTTCAAAACTGATTTGGTCCGGCCGCACCTCGGCCGCTGCGACCCGCGCCATGATCTCGTCGGCGCAGGCCTCCTGCGCCAGGCAATGGGCGGAGAGGTTAATGGCCAGATGGGTTAACAACCCCGCCTGGTGCCAGTGGCTGAGGTGCCTGAGCGATTGCTCCAGCAGGCTCAGGGTCAGCGGCTGGATAAGTCCTTCGGCTTCGGCCAGGGGAATAAAATCTGCTGGCGAATGGACCTGGCCTTCGGTATCGGTCCAGCGTGCCAGCACTTCAAAGCCTGCCAGGCTCCCGCTCAGCAGGTCGAGCTTGGGCTGGTAATAGGGTTGTATCTCACCCAGCTCAATAGCACGCGCCAAACGCGCCGCATCCGGGTGAGCCTGGGCCTGGGACGACTGAGCCCTGGCGCAGGGACGCCCTGCCCGTGCCAGCATTTGCGCCAGGTCGCTCAAGGCCAGGGGTTTGCGGTGAGCGCCCAGCAGGCGAATCCCCATGGCCTCTGCCATCACCGCAACAGCGTTAATCAGCACCTCGTCCGAGCTGCTGATCAGAATGACTTCGGGGCAATGGGGGCGATGGCGCAGATGCTGGAGCACCTCAATCCCATCCAGGCCCGGTAGCTCCAGGTCCAGCAGGATGACAGCGGGCGGACGGGGCAGCTGATCCAGGAGAACCAGCGCGTCCTGGCCATCTCCCGCTTGCGCCAGCCGTTCGATACCCAGGCTGCGCAACTGGCGCTCAAGCCCGTGGCGCTGGGTGGGGCTATCGTCCACGATCATGACGCCCTGGGTGTAAAGCTGGGGAGGAAGGGGTTTGTCGGTATGAGCGGGCGAGTCCGGATAGCCTTGGCTCACGCGGTTACTCGCAATAAATGGCTTTTAGTTGCCTCAGGCGCGCGATACACCGAGGGGCGTTGCAGCGTCAGGGATGAATTGAGCCCGCTCAGGGTTTCGCAGTGACCGAGCACCAGCCAACCGCCGGGACGCAGCTTTTGCAACAGGTGATCCAACACCCGCTGCTTGGTGTTTTGATCGAAGTAAATCAACACATTGCGCAGGAAAATCACATCGAACTGGCCTTCGCCCACCAGCGGATTGAGCAGGTTGTGCTGGGCAAATTTGACTCTTTGGCGCAGCTTGGGGCTGATCACCATGCGCCCGGCCATATCGCCCACACCGCGCAAGCAGTAATCGCGCAGGTACTGTTGGGGCATATGTTCCAGCCGTTCCATGCGGTAAATGCCCTCGCGCGCCTGGTCAAGCACGCGGCGGGAAATATCCGTAGCCAACAATTCCCAACCGTTCATGCCCAGGCTGTCGGCCAGAGTCATGGCCAGGCTATAGGGTTCCTCGCCACTGGAAGATGCGGCGCACCACACCCGCAAAGGGCGGTAACTGCAACGGGGAATCATCTGCTCACGCAGCTGTTTGAAATGGGCTGGCTCGCGAAAAAAGTAGGTTTCGTTGGTGGTGAGCAGGTCGATCATCAGCGCCCGCTCCTCGCGCCCGGTGGGGCTGTTGATCAGCGCCAGATAGTCTTCGTAACTTTTGCAACCCAGGATTTGCAGGCGGCGCCAGAGGCGACCGGTGACCAACACGGTTTTGCCGTCACCCAGGAGGATACCGGCTTGCTCATGGAGTAGATCGCGGATTTTACGAAAGCTGTCGGGGCTGATCTCGAGGTTCATGGAGGGGAGTCCTGAAGGTTAATTTCCTATGGGACTCAGTATGGCGGGACGGGCAAACCGGCGGTTAGAGTAAAACTACTCAGTCAAGTTGAGTAAATGCCCCAGGGAGGGTGGTAACAGTGCGCTAGGAAGCCGCCCCCATAAATTCGCGCACCAGCTCCAGCGCCGATTTGACGCGCAGCTTTTCCATCAGCCGGGCGCGATGGTTTTCGACGGTGCGCACACTCAGGCCCAGCGCCTCGGCGGCTTCGCGGCTGGATTGACCGCGCAGGATAGTCTCCAGCACCTCCTGCTCCTTGGGGGTCAAGAGCGCCAGGCGCGCCGCGCGCGTGGCCTGTTGCAACCGCTGTTGGTGCAACTCACGGCTGAGGGTGAGGGCCGCCTGGATTTTTTCGAGGAACTGATGGCCCTGGATGGGTTTTTCCACAAAATCAAAGGCGCCCTGCTTCATCGCCTCTACTGCGGCGCTCACTTCGGCGTAGCCGGTCACGATAATCAGCGGCGGTGGGATGGGGTGTTGGCGCTGAAGGCTGGTTTGCAGTTGCAGGCCGGAGACACCCGGCATACGCATATCCGAAACGACGCATTCGCAGGGGCCGGGTTGGTAGGCCTGTAAAAAGGCCTCCGCAGAAGAAAAGCACACAGGCTCAACATTCAAGGGTTGAACCAGGCCCTGCATCAAACTGAGGGTGATGCTGTCATCGTCAATCAGGAAAACCCTGGGCAGCAGACTGACTGTGTTCATGAATGTTTCCTTATAGGGTGAAAGGAGTCTAGCAGAGCCCCCAAAAACTTGCGCCTGGCGTGGTCATCCGTTAAAAGGGCGCACTTGTTAAAAGCTGATTGTTAATACCGACGCCCTATAGCCCGAGACCTATTGCCAAGATGACCCCTGCCCCCAGCGCACCCCTCTCCCCCGATTATCTGGCCCGCTTTGGCGGCATCGCCCGCCTCTACGGCGAGGATGGGCTAGCCGCCCTCGCCCGCGCTCATTTTGTGGTGATTGGCCTGGGCGGCGTGGGTAGTTGGGCCGCCGAGGCCCTGGCCCGATCCGGCGTGGGCGAACTCACTCTGATCGAGCTGGACGATGTCTGTGTCACCAACACCAACCGCCAGCTCCACGCGACCCAATCGCGCGTAGGTCAACCCAAAAACCGGGTAATGCGCGAGCGCCTGCTGGATATCAATCCGGAACTGCGCGTGCATGCGGTGGACGACTTTCTCACCCGCAGCAATATTGCCAGCCTGATTGATACGCGCCACCACCTGGTGATAGATGCCATGGACTCGGCCCATGTCAAAGCCGGCCTGGTGGCCTATTGCCTGGCGCGCAAGATTCGCCTGGTGACGGTGGGCTCGTCCGGCGGCAAGCGCGACCCGCAACAGGTGCGCGTAGCCGACCTGGGCAAAACCCTGGCCGATCCTATGCTCGCCAAGGTGCGCACCCACCTCTATCGCCACCACCGTTTTGCCCGCGATCCCAACCGCAAGTTTCGCGTGGATGCGATCTATTCCGCCGAGCAAATGGTTTACCCCAAACCCGACGGCAGCGTGTGCCAGGCCAAACAAGCGCTGGCCTCGGGCGTAAAACTGGATTGCGCGGGCGGTTTTGGTTCAGCGGTGATGGTGACCGGGACCTTTGGGTTTTTGGCGGCAACGCGGGGGATTGAGCGGTACCTTGAAAAATTTGGCGGGGTTGCTGCTGAGTAGTGTGTCTCAGAGAAGCCGGGCCGGAGGGCGCTTCCGGGACTCACCGTGAATCCATCCCTGGAGGCTCGGGCGCGGCATCCCTGCCGCGCACGGTCCCGGAAGCGCCCTCCGGCCCGGCCCCCAACGCACAAATATTCAATGCAACTGATTGAAGAGTTTGATGAAATTTTTCTCCAAGGTTTTAATTTGTATGGAATCGCAGGGGTAGGTATCCATCACTCGCCGCATACTGTTATGTAGCATTTCGACTTGACCGCCGACAAACCCGGTAAATCCACCACCTGGACGGGAAGACACGGGATTTATTTTCGGCAGAATACTCTCAAAATCCTTATTCACGCGATGTCGTTGACGAGAGGTAGATTCCAGCGATTGGTTTATCAGAACACCCCTGCCATCCCGAGTTACAGTTTCCGGCCTGCTTGTTGTCACATCCAGCGCAATAGCATCGGAGCGCAAACAAGCACGCGTCCGGCGATCTTCATACTCAAGCAGGTATACAGCTATCACTCCCGGCAATAGAGTTAAATTTATTTGTGAGTTCAAATGCTCCCGCTCAAATTGTTTTATCCGACCTACATCACCCTTATAAATTGCTTCAAAATACTCGCGGTTATCCGCACCATAAAAAGGTGCAATCTCTGCCAAACGATTTAAACGAAGGCGTACCATTAGAGATTTTGCATCCTCATCAATAAAATACCACGGAAAATGTCGACTAAGCCATGGGTCCAGCACTTCCGGTGAGTTGATCATTCCAATTTCCGCAATCAATGCAGATTGGCCTTTTTTCAGCAGATCGTTGTAATACGCACGACGCTGTTTATTAAATTCTTGGAGCGGTGGTTCTCTCAACAAATCCTGATATTTTTCTTTCAACTCTTGTTCAATCTCACCCCACCGCGCTAGCGATGCAACGTGGTTCTCAGGTTCCGGAAAAGCCACACGATAATTTTCAACTTCACGCGCAACAAAATCTGCCGTCAACTTAAGGCGACGATCATGCAGCATACTATTGATGGTATCTACCGCCTCCTTTGGAAGATACTGCCCCAACGACCAGCCATCCTGCAGACTTGACAGAGGAACCAGCAAATCGCGCACCTCCTCAAGAGTGTTTTGATCGGCAACATAATCTTCAACGGCCGGACGCCAGTGCTTGGTAATATGTGCCCTGATAGAGCTCACTATTTCGCGCCTTACCTCTGGCGCTATAGTCCTATCCGGATTAACTTTGGAAATAGCCACCAGATTTTTCCAGCTAGGCTCCTGCTTCATAAGCTCTTCCAGTTGACTGGTTTGGACCAGCAACGCTCGACTTGTTTGAAACGACTTCAGTTCTTCGCCGAGAGCCGCTGTGGAGACAATAGCTATTTCCTGAAAGGCGGGCAGATGATTGCGCAGCCAGCCAACATCATCAGGAGACACCAGACGCCCCTGCTGAATATCTTTTTTTATTCTCGCCATCCAGCGATTGGCACTACCAGACGCCTGACTATCGAGCCACAATCGCACACGCACTTCTGCTTGGTTCTCCAACACATAATTTCCAAGGGCTTCTTGCAGGCTGCGATACTTGGGATTGGCAGAAATTTGGTCGCGACAGCCAAAAAGCAGCTGATACCCAATTTCTGAGGCCTTGCTATCACTTAGCGAAAATACGCTTTTTCCGAAATAGGGTTTGAAATTTTCATCCTGGATAAGATATAGCGCTACAGGCTTTTGGCTTTGGATATCGGAAGCGTTCACTGCCGCTAACTGACTCAGCCACTTCTTGATATCCCGTCCACATTTGTTCGCATTCTTCATTTTAGTGATTTTTTTCTGGCTCCGTGGAATCTTGGCCAATTCCTTTTGCAAGCTATTAACACCCGCTCTTTCCGCAATGGCATAGCTACAATGTTGATAGCCATGGATATCAAATTTTCCAAACAACCTTTGCTTTTGCTCGTCGTACGCCATTCTTATCCACGCCCTATTATTGATATCACTAGTGGCAACATGGATACTCAGACTATTTCCAAAACTCTCTGCACTACCCAAGAGCTGGGTATTGGCGGCTTCGCCCAAGCGGCTCCCACTCACAGCCCTGTAATTCAACTCACCGGACAATCGACCCTCTTGCTCACTCAAGCCGAGCGTAAAATGAAACTCCGAATCGGCGCAGTGAAAAACACCCTGCCAATCACCCAGCAGATCCTTTGGAATAGCCGCTTTCCCGAAAGGAGCGATAAGCATAAGCAATATTGCCCCCCAACCAACAAATAAAGATTTCATGCGTTCCTTCCTCCAATTTGAATAAAAAAAGTCAATCGTGCGATGGGGAATATCAATTGACGTTAAATAGGGCCAAGGTGTTGATACAGGTTTGCCGTGCAACATATTCAAGGTTTTCACCGCGTAACTCCGCTAAACATTGCGCGACGCGCAGTAATTTTTCCGGCGAGTTGCGCTGCCCTTGGTAACCCGCCAGGGGCATATCCGGCGCGTCGGTTTCGAGCAGCAGGGATTCGAGTGGCATGGCGGCTACAGCAGCGCGGGTTTTGCTGGCGCGCTCGTAGGTGATGGTGCCGCCGATACCCAGATAAAAACCGTGCTTCCAATAGTGCTGCGCCATTTCAAGACTGCCACTGAAGGCGTGAATCACACCACCCGCTGGCAGTGGCTCGCGCGCGAGTAATTGCATCATTTCATTGTGTGCTTTGCGGCAATGAAGGATCAGCGGTTTGTTGAGTTCGCGAGCGAGGCGTAACTGACACTCGAGCAACGTCATTTGCAAATCCAAGGGCACATTAATTGCGCCATCCAGGCCGCATTCGCCGAGAGCGCGACAACGAGGTTTGGCGAGCCAAAACGCAAGTTGCTCGCGCAGTTGTTGCGCATCCGTTGCAC
>CBFGWO010000049.1:0-21686 GCA_965652595.1 uncultured Cellvibrio sp.
CAAATGGGTGAATGTGTGTGCGGGTGACGGCTACCTGGCGGGCGACCAATGTCCCCCTGTTGCCATCCAGATTCCGCGCCTGGCGGAGCCGCGCCAAACCAGCCCCCACTACCGGCGTCTGCACCTGGATGCCAGCGGCCAGTTCCGCGTTCATGGCGACTGTGAATCACCGGGGCAAATGCAGGCCCGGGACTGGTTTGTGCTGCCCCCGGCTCAGGCCCACTTCTGGAAAAACCACCGCAGCGACTACCGCTCATTGCCCCCCTGGCGCCCCGACTGCCTGGCCCGCGCTCGGGAGCTGGATGGTGAGGCGCCGATGGAATTGCTCTATCCACCTGCGGGCGGGCGGGTTTTTCTGCCGGTGGATCTGGATGGCAAACGCAGCCGCCTGCTGTTGCAGGCGGTGCACCATCAATCAGGGGCGCGTTTGTTCTGGCATCTCAATGACAAATTTCTGGGGGAGACCCGCCAGTTTCACCAGCAGGCCGTGGCGCTGGATCCTGGTTGGCAACGACTGAAACTGGTGGATGAGCAGGGGTATGAGGTGGAGGTGTGGTTTGAGGTGTTGGGAGCAGCAAAAGACTGACCAATGGTTAAGAATTCACATGGGGCTTGCCTGCTTTGGTGGCCAGACAGTTGACAGCTGCAGAGCTACGGTAGATCCTCCGCTTCCCAATACTTTAAAGTTACTAAGTCCTTTACATAAGACGCATTCGGCCGATCAATTTTCCGAAAAGTTTGCCAAGGGAAGCTACCAGATCTAACTCCATGGAGCCCACGATGAAATTTACTTATACACTCCTCTTGTGTTTTCTTGCTCTTTGTCTTTCCGCTTGCGGAGGCGGGAGCTCGGCGAATACGCCTGCACCTAACTATCCCCAAACGCCTTCACCACCACCGGTAGTTGATGAGACAGAAGCGCCTGAACAGACAGAGGTTCCTGGCGAAACTGTGATGCCAGATGAGTCTGAGGTTCCAGAGGAAGAAAACGCTCCAGATGAAACAGAAGCATCAGAAGAAGTAGAGGCTCCGGAAGTACCAGAAGAGACGGAAGTACCGGATGAATCAGAGGTGCCCGAAGAAACAGAAGCGCCGGAAGAGGTAGAAGCACCCGAAGAATCAGGAGTGCCGGAAGAAACAGAGGTGCCCGAAGAATCAGGAGTGCTGGAAGAAACAGAGGTGCCCGAAGAATCAGGAGTACCGGAAGAATCTGAAATACCCGAAGAAGTGGAATCTCCCGAGGAACCAGAAATTCCGGAAGAAACAAGTAAGGATTGGTTAGTGTTAATTGAAGAAGATCCCACGGCCAAATCCCACGGACGCCTCCAGGAAATCTATGATGGTGCAGTTGACACACGTTATCACGGCTCTACCGAATTCGCGGATATCACGCCTGAGGCAGCTCAGGCTTACTTTAAAATCCTCAAAGGGGATCCGGTTTATCCTATTTACAATTTAGGCTATACCCGTGATGACTTTGCGCTCAAAACTTGGGAAACGCTTTACGATTTCGAACGATCACAAGCGTGTCGTTTGAGTGGGTTGATTGACTTAATTGCGCGCGCAAGTGGCAACCAAGCAATAGTAGCGGTTCAGTATCAGAATTGCCTGAAAGAACAATATTCCTGGGGCCATATCAATGGCAGCGGTGCTCTCTATCTTGAAGATAGAAGTAATGGAGTTTGGTTGGCGGATCGTTACAACTTTACCCAATTCTACAATTCGATCAGTACATCTTATGATGGTCAATCAATGGAGGTAACCGGATACTTTAATCAGGCATTCAAGGCACCTGAGTCTGCAGATATAGGGTTTAATGGGAAAGAAGTTTTCTTATTCACTTATCCAAGTACGGGCAAACAATTTGTTAAATATGTAACGTTTGAATATGTAAGCCTCCCGGACGATAAGCACTGGATAAATGCTGGCTTTTTGATGATAGATACCTTGGGTAAGGTCAATTACACCAGTAACAGATTGCATGAGAGTTTACTCGAACCCTATAGGACGACCATTTTTTCCGGGCGGAACAATGCTCAAGCGCGTTTGAATTATTTGTCGGGCGCAGTTGAGTTGTTGCTGGACAGTGATGGCGATGGGTTTTTCGAGGCAGGACAGTACTTCCAGGACGATTTCTACTTTTTTCACAATGATTTTTCTGAGAACCCGGTGGTGCCTGTTGCAGAGATGAATCGCCCACCCCGAGTCCTCACCCCATATGTATATCTGCAATATTTTGATGAAGACCCTGTGAGCTTTAACTTAAGTTACAGAGATTTCGATACGCCAGAGGAAAATCTGCAAATTACAGCTTACTGGGAGATAAATGGTGTACCGCTGATTGATTTTCATGAGCGAGTTCTTCCAGCTGATCGCACCTCAGTCGGCGACAAGGTTTCCTTCTATTTCGAGGTCTTCGATGGCACCCACAGAGTTAGAAGTGGAAGGGTGAACGTTCTTATTTATGGGCCCTTCGAGTAAGTAATCATGGAAAATTACTGGGTTCAGGTTTAGAGCTTGCTGGTTGTGAAATGTAATCTGGGCGCCTGACTACCATCGCCATGCTCAGAGTCATACACCGACACCGTCAGTGCGCCCAGTGGCTGCAATAAAAAGCCACGGGTAGTGCCGTCGAGTAAACGCTGAAGCACGGGGCGGGGAATGGTGATCAGGGTTTGTTCCCCCGCTTTGGCAATGTCAGCGTCGAACACCATCTGGCCGTTCATCAGCGATTGCAGGTCTTTGTCCTGGGTGAAGCTGTTGAAGGTCACGTCACTTTGCTGCCAGTCAGCGTCGCCGCCAAAAATTTCAAAGACACGCAGCTTGCCAAACTCAATCCCCAAATCCTCGCCGTAGGCTTGAATATAATTGCCGCCAGCTTGCAGGGATTCTGTTGTCAATGACAGGACTCCGGCCCCATCGGCTTTTTGCCCCTTAAACTTTTTCAAATCCCAGCGCAGCACAGGATACTGCCCGGCGCTGACGGTCAGTACCTGTGCACCATTGGATTGCCAGTGATGAAAATTCACTTCGGGGAAGTGTTGGTTAATCACCGCGTCTTGCGCGACGCTTAAGTGATGTTTAAAGGTATCAAGGGCAGGTATCGGAGGGTGGTAAATCAATGGCTCACCGAGATCCGGTTTGGCATCGGCAAGCTTTACAATTTCTGCGCGGTAATAATCAATATCCAAATAATATTTGCCTGGCCCCCAGTCGGTTACGCCAAGTTGCACATTCACTTCATCACCCGCTTGCGCATCCAGGTTGCGTGTGGTCATGCTGATCACCTGCCAATCGGTTGACTGCGCCAGATCATATTCGCGCAAGTGCTCATGAAAGTCGGTGGTGCGTTGGGTGTTGATCATAAAATTGACGCGGCGCGGTGCATGGCTGGGGCGAACGCGCGCTTCTACCCGCAGCTCATAGGCGGGGTCTTTAAGTTTTTCCAGATCCAGATGCTGCGCAATATCGCGTTTGATGACCGTCCACCAAATATTGTGTTTGTCCTGTGTGGCGTCGATGTGCATGCGCGCAAAACCGTTCATTGACTGAAGTTGCAATTTGGCATTGCCATCACCAGCGAGCAGTTGCCAATTGCTAGTGGAGTTCTTATCAAAGTCCTCACGAAAATCCGCGTGAGCAATGGGGGTGACGCCAAGGAAGCAGGCCAGGGATATCCTGACCAGGTGATAAGCATTCATAGCTAATCTCACAAAAAATGCGCTACTTCTATTTGTTTGGTGCCACTTTGCTTAGCACCCGTTGCATCGCAATAAAACTGAATAGCAGTAAGCCAATCACAATCTTGGTCCACCAGCTGCTGAGGGTGCCATCAAACGCGATATAGGTTTGCACCAAGCCCATAATCAGTACGCCGACCAGGGTGCCCAGCACATACCCATAGCCGCCGGTGAGCAGGGTGCCGCCAATCACCACCGCCGCAATTGCATCCAGTTCCATGCCCACCGCCGCGAGCGAATAACCGGAAAAGGTGTAGAGCGAATAAACGATGCCCGCGAGGCTCGCCAACAGGCTGCTGGTGGCATAAATGCTGATGGTGGTAGACGCGAGCGGGATGCCCATAAGCGCTGCCGAATTGCCATCGCCACCCAGGGCGTAAACCCGGCCGCCAAAGCGGGTGAAGTGGGCCAGCAGTACCGCAATAATCAACACCAGTACGCAGAGGATACTGGAAGCACCTATCCAGGCGCCGTCGAAAACTTCAAAGCCCCAGGCGGAAAAATTGTTGTAAAAAACGTGGTCGATGGCGATGGATTCTTCGCTGATTACGCTCGCCAGGCCGCGCGCAAAAAACATCCCGGCCAGGGTGACAATAAACGGCTGCATTTTGTAGTAATGAATAATCGCGCCCATACAGGCACCAAAGAGAGTGCCGCCGATGAGCACCGCTGCAAATGCCAGTAGCGGATGCCACTGGTAGTGGCTGATCAACACACTGCACACCACACCGGTCAGTGCGATCACTGCGCCCACCGAGAGATCGATGCCGCCCGAAATAATCACAAAGGTCATGCCGATGGCGGCGATGATCAAGAAGGCGTTGTCACTGAATAAATTAAAAAACACTCGCCAGGAGCCAAAGCCCTCGAACTGCACGGCGCCCACACCAAAGAGCACAAAAAAGAGCGTGAAGGTCACCAGTAGCGGAATAAATTTTCGGTTAAGCACGATCAGCTCCTTTGCTATTCCAGGGGTTGATTCGCGCCAGCTGTTGCTGGAAGCGCGGTGACTGCATCAAGAGAATGGCGATAATCGCGCAGGCTTTGATAAGCAAATTAAATTTAGGCGGTATGCCGCTGAGAATAATAGTGACTGTCAGGGTTTGAATAATCAGCGCACCAATAATGGCCAGGCCAATCGAAAAGCGCCCGCCCATTAGCGAAGCGCCGCCGATTACCACGGCGAGAATTGCGTCCAGCTCCAGCCAGAGGCCGGCGTTGTTGGCATCGGCGCCGCGAATATCGGCGGCGGCAATCATGCCCGCCAGCGCGGCGCAAAGACCGGTAACACAGTAAACGCTGAGTTTAATCGCACGTGCGTTCAAGCCCATGTAATGGCTGGCAGAAGGATTAGCGCCCACCGCTTCGATATAGAGCCCGAGCGCCGTGCGTCGGGTCAGCAGTTGCACCAGTGCAAAAGTGATTAACACCAGGATGATCGGAAAGGGCAAACCGAGAAAACTGCCGGTGCCCAAAAAGGCAAAACCGGCGTGATCAAAAGTGACAATTTGACCGGCGTTAATCAGCTGCGCAATCCCGCGCCCTGCCACCATTAAAATCAAGGTGGCGACTATGGGCTGAATGCTCATATAGCCCACCAGCAAGCCATTGATCAGGCCCGCAATCAGGCCCGCCGCCAGGCCAGCGCCAACAATAAATAAGAGGTTGTCCGATGCCTGAGTAATCACCCAGGCACTGGCCGCACCGGCAATGGCCATGATTGAGCCCACCGACAAATCCACCCCGGCGGTGGCAATCACCAGCGACATACCAATGGCCAGCAGTGCCACAGGCGCAGCGCGATTCATCACGTCGATCAGGCTGCCGTAAAAACGGCCGTCTTTAAATTCCAGATGAAAAAATTCCGGTGAGATAAATGCATTCACGACCAGCAGGAGCGCAAGGCCAGCGCAGGGCCAGAGATAGCGGCGCAGCAGGGGGCTGTTGGAAAAAATCATGATTTCCTCAAATTCTTATAAAAAATTGGGGGCATTACACAGAGGCTATGGCGTGCATGATGCGCTGGGGATTAATTTCATCACCTTGCAGCTCGGCCACCTTTTTGCGATCGCGCAACACCACCACCTTGTTGCTGAAAGCCACCAGCTCTTCCAGCTCGGAGGAGGCGACGATCAGTGCCAGCCCCTGATCGCAGAGTTTGCGGATCAGTTTGATGATTTCGGCGTGGGCACCTATATCAATGCCGCGTGTGGGCTCGTCGAGAATCAGCAGTGTGGGATTGGCAGCCAGCCAGCGCGCCAATATGACTTTTTGTTGATTGCCACCGCTCAGCTGCTCAATCGGCTTTTCGATATCCGAGGTGGCGACATTGAGTTCGCGCACATACTGGTTGGCCACCGCTTCCTGCTCTTTACGACTTATGAACTTCCACCAACCCTGCTTGATCTGGCGCGCGATAATAATATTTTCGCGAATGGATAACTGGCCGAGGATACCGTCGTGTTTGCGATCTTCGGGGCACAAGCCCATGCCCGCAATAATGGCCTGGCGCGGCGCCGTGAAGTTCACTTCGCGGCCATTAAACTCAACGCGGCCCGCGTCTTTTTTATCAATCGCAAACAGCAGACGACACAACTCGGTGCGCCCGGAGCCCAGCAATCCCGCCAGGCCAACCACTTCACCTTTGCGCACCTGCAAATCCAGGGGCGCCATGCGTGTGTTGTGACTTAGTTGCTGGGCGCTTAACAGGGCCTCACCTTCGGTGGCCGCCTGCGCAGGTTTGTGTTCGCTCAATGCCGCCAATTCTTTACCCAGCATATGACCGATCAATTGCGCGCGCGGTAAATCGGCGGCGACAAACTCGCCCACCAGTTCGGCGTTGCGCAACACCGTAATCCGGTCGCACACAGCGTAAACCTGATCAAGAAAGTGAGTGACAAACACAATGCCAATGCCACGAGCCTTGAGCTCACGCATGATGCGGAACAGCGACTGCACTTCCTCGGCATCAAGACTGGCGGTGGGTTCGTCGAGAATCAGTACCTTGGCCGACATGGATACACCGCGCGCTATGGCGATCAATTGCTGCACCGCAACCGAGTAGCTCGACAGTGGCTGAGTAACATCAATATCCAGGTCGTAGGTTTTCAATAGCGCAGCGGCATCGCGATTGACTTGCCGCCAATTGATCAAGCCAAACCTGCGCGGTTCCCGTTCCAAAAACAGGTTTTGCGCCACGGTTAAATTGGGCAGCAGGTTGACCTCTTGATACACGGTGCTGACACCCAGGGCTTGGGCATCGCCGGTATCGCGCGGGTGTATGGCTTGGCCATCGAGCAGAATCTCGCCGCCATCGCGGGGGTAGACGCCGGTCATGACTTTAATCAGTGTCGACTTGCCCGCGCCATTTTCGCCCAGCAGCGCGTGAATCTCACCGGCACGTAAACAAAAATCCACGCCTTTAAGGGCGTGGACTCCGGGAAACTTTTTGTGGATTCCCTTAAGTTCTAAAACTGCTTGTGTTGTCATCTATCAGTACTTCGAATTTTTTGTCACTTCGTAGGCCGTTCATGGTGATACTAGCAATTTTCAAAAACGCATGAATACGTCCGTGTAGCTCCCTCAAGTCGTCCGTGACTTGAGGGTTTTGAAAATTGCTAGTATCACCGTGAACTCACATTTGAACGAGAAGGCAGAGTGGCACTAAGTTGGGGAGTCTGGGTGAAGCAGTCTGTGAGACCATCGTCGACAGGATGTCGACGTTGAGCCCCCCAAGGAAGGGTTCACGGCGTGTCTCACAGACTGCTTCGCCCAGATTCTCGCGCTAAGTCTTCCGGTCTACTTAGCTCCACGCTTAGCCAATTCGTCGGCAGCGTTTTCGGCAGTAAACACCGCGCCGCCCATGCGAATCCACTTGTCGAAATCTTTTTTACCCGCGCGGAATTCGTTAATCACATCAAACGCCGGGCCACCCAGGTGGGGGCTGAGTTCAACGGACACGTTGATATCACCAGCAACAATGGCTCGCAGTGCGTCGTCAACCGCATCTACCGAAGCCACCAAAATATCCTTGCCCGGCTGCAAGCCCGCCTCGCGAATCGCCTGGGCAGCGCCCAGCGCCATTTCATCGTTATGGGCCCAGATGGCGCAGATAGTTTTACCACCGGCTTCGGCCTTAAGCATGGATTCCATCACTTCTTTACCTTTGGCGCGGGTAAATTCGCCGGTTTGGCTGCGCACGATTTGCAAGCGCGCATGTTCGCCAATGGTTTGGTTGAAACCTTTCATACGACCTATGGCGGCGCTGGAACCGACAGTGCCTTGCAACTCCATAATGCGGCATTCGCCTTCGCTATTGGCGATCAGCCATTCGGCGGCTTTTTGGCCTTCGAGTTCAAAGTCCGGGGCTATGCGAGTGAGGTAGAGGGAGTCATCGGAGACGGCGACGTTGCGGTCGAGAATGATCACCGGAATGCGTGCGCGTTTGGCTTCCATCAGCACGGGTTGCCAGCCGGTTTCTACCACTGGCGCAATCAGAATGGCGTCTACCCGTTGAGCGATAAAACTGCGCACGGCTTTAATTTGGTTTTCCTGCTTTTGCTGGGCGTCGGAAAATTTCAGGTCTATGCCACGCTTTTCTGCCTCGGCCTTGACCGAATCGGAAAAGCTGGTGCGCCAGCCGCTTTCGGAGCCTACCTGCGCGAAACCTACGGTCAGCGCCTGTACGCTCAGGCTCAGGCCGAGGCCAGCGGCCAGGCTCAGGCGAGTGATCAATTTTTTCATCGTCAGTCCTCGTTTTATCTGTTATCAAAGGGCTTATATCAAGCGGGTTTTTGGTTATGATCCAGGCTTCTTTGGCGCTGGTGGCTTTGGGGGTGGGCAGGGAAATCCCCCTTGATTTAATTGTATTATAATATCATCATGTTGTGTCGCGGATCATAACATATTGCTCGGTTTTTTCTTGGCGGGTGTTGCCGTCGTATAGTCGGCTATGACCGACATTTTCTTCAATGGTTACTTTTTATTTGGTGTTTTCATGCCTGTTTACGCTCTTGGTCTTGATTACGGTACCGATTCGGTACGCGCCCTGCTGGTGGATGCCCATAGTGGCACTGAGGTGGCCAGCCATGTGGTTTATTACCCGCTGTGGAAAAAGGGCCTTTACTGTCAGCCAGCCAAAGATCAGTTTCGCCAGCATCCGCTGGATTACCTCGAAAGCCTGGTGCTGGCCGTGCGTGGCCTGTGGGAAAAAGCACCGGCTGGCGCTGCCAGAGAGGTGGTGGGCCTGAGTTTTGATACCACCGGCTCAACACCCATTGCGGTGGATCAAGAGGGTGTTGCCCTCGCGCTCAAACCCGAGTTTGCCGATAACCCTAACGCCATGTTTGTGCTCTGGAAGGATCACACCGCGATTCGCGAGGCCCAGGAAATCACGGCGGCCGCCAACAGAGCGCCCATCAACTATCTGCAATACGAAGGTGGCATCTACTCCTCCGAATGGTACTGGGCCAAGGCCCTGCATGTGCTGCGCGAAGATGCAGCTGTGGCCAAGGCTGCCTATCTTTGGGTGGAGCATGCGGACTGGATGTCGGCGGTACTCACCGGCACTACTCACCCCAGCAAATTGCGCATGGGCCGCTGCGCCACCGGCCACAAACTTATGTGGCATGCCAGTTGGGGCGGTTATCCACCCAATGACTTTTTTGTCGGCATAGATCCTTTGCTCGACGGCCTGCGCGATCGCCTGCCTGCGGAAACTTTTACGTCGGATCAGATCTGCGGCCCCCTAACCGCCGAATGGGCCGACAAGCTCGGCCTGCCGGTGGGTATTCCCGTGGGCTTCTCCGCCTTTGATTGCCATATGGGCGCTGTGGCCGCCAACGTCAAGCCCGGCGTGCTCACCAAAATTATGGGCACCTCCACCTGCGACATTACCGTGGCCAGTTACGAGGCCGTGGGTGATAAATGTATTCGCGGTATTTGCGGCCAGGTAGATGGCTCGGTCACGCCCGGCTATGTGGGGCTGGAGGCGGGCCAGTCGGCCTTTGGCGATTTGTATGCCTGGTTTCGCCAGCTGCTCAACTGGCCGGCGCTGAATTTGTTGTCGGCCACGCCGCTGCTGGATGGCAACACCAAACAACAACTTATCGACGAATTGGAAACCAATACCCTGGTTGCCTTGAGCAAAGCGGCGAGTGAATTGCCACCTGGCACCAGCGGCATTACTGCGCTCGATTGGGTCAATGGTCGTCGCACACCCGATGCAGACCAAACCCTGGCTATGGCGGTGACCGGATTAAAAATGGGCAGCGATGCGCCGCAAGTTTTTCGTGCATTGGTAGAGGCCACGGCCTACGGCGCGCGCGCGATTATTGAGCGTTTTAAAGACGAAGGTATTGCTGTGGATTCGGTCGTTGCGATTGGTGGCATCTCCAAAAAATCCGATTTTGTAATGCAAATTTGCGCCGACGTATGGAACTGCCCGATTGACGTATTGGAAAGTGAACAAAGCTGCGCCCTGGGCGCCGCGATTTTTGCCGCAGTGTGCGGCGGCGTTTATCCCAGCGTCGAAGCGGCGCAAAAAATGATGGCCTCTGGCGTCTGCAAAACCTACACCCCAAATGCCGAAGCCGCCGCTGTGTACCAGCGTTTGTATCAGGATTATTTAACGCTGGGTGCTTTCGTTTCTTCGCCCAAAGCAGGTGCAGCGCAATGAGTTACCTTGAATTAAAACGCGAAGTCTACGAAGCCAATATGGAATTGCAGCGGCGCAATCTGGTGGTGTACACCTGGGGCAATGTGTCGCAAATCGATCGCGCCAAAGGGGTGGTGGCCATCAAGCCCAGCGGTGTTGCCTACGAGGTAATGACCCCCGACGACATAGTGGTTGTGGATTTGGAGAACACCATCGTGGAAGGCAAAATGCGCCCTTCCTCGGATACCAAAACCCACACCCATTTGTATCGCCATTTCGACAGCATCGGCGGCGTGACTCACACCCACTCCACCTACGCTACTGCCTGGGCGCAAGCGCAACTCGCTATTCCCTGCTACGGCACCACCCACGCCGACTACGCCTACGGCGAAATCCCTTGCACAGCGGTAATGAGCGACGAGCAAATCGAACGGGATTACGAAGAAGAAACCGGTGTGCAAATCACCGATTGTTTTACAGAGCGCAACCCCAAGGAGGTGCCCATGGTCATAGTGGCTGGCCACGCACCTTTTACCTGGGGAAAAAATGGCGCCGAGGCTGTGTATCACGCGGTGATCCTGGAAGAGATCGCGCGCATGGCCTACCTGACCAAAACCCTGGAGCCAACAACCAGGGCGTTAAAGCAAGGCATTGTGGATAAACATTATTTACGTAAACACGGCAAGAACGCCTATTACGGGCAGAAGTAACTGACAAACCAGGAATTTGGCACAAGCAGGGATTGCGTGGAGGTTTGTGAGACCGTCGCCCGCGGGATGCGGGCGTCGAGCCCCCATGGACGACCCACATGGATGTGGGAAGTGTCCCGAAGCGCCGGGAGCGCGAAGGGGCCGGGTTCACGGCGTGTCTCACGGGCCTCCACGCAATCCCTGCTCTCGCCGACAAAGAAAATCTTTTTAGCGAATTTGAGGAAATTGAAATGAAAATTTACGGCGATAAAGAAGTCTGGTTAGTGACCGGTTCACAACACCTCTATGGCCCTGGCGTATTAAAACAAGTTGCCGAGAATAGCCAAAAAATTGCGGCGGGTTTAACCGAATCCAGCCGTATTTCTATCAAGGTGGTGGCGCAGGATACGGTTAAATCTCCGAGCGAAATTCTGGCCGTGTGCCAGGCGGCTAACAGCAACCCGAATTGTGTAGGTTTGATTTTGTGGATGCACACTTTCAGCCCCGCAAAAATGTGGATTGCGGGCCTGACTGCGCTGAACAAACCCTATATGCACCTGCACACCCAGTTTAATGCCGAGCTGCCCTTTGCCGACATTAATATGCACTTTATGAATCTCAACCAGAGCGCCCATGGCGACCGCGAGTTTGGTCATGTGAGTACGCGTCTGCGTCAGGAGCGCAAAGTCGTGGTGGGCCACTGGGCTACCGAATCAGTGCAAAACCAAATTGACTCCTGGTGTCGTGTGGCCATGGGTTGGCATGCAAGCCAGAATTTAAAAGTGGCGCGCTTTGGCGACAACATGCGGCAAGTCGCTGTAACCGATGGCGATAAAGTGGCTGCGCAAATTAAATTCGGTTACGAAGTTCACGCCTATGGTTTAGGTGATCTGCAACAGGTAGTTGACGCCGTGACCGACGAGCAAGTAGCTGCGCAAATTGAGGTTTACCGCAAGGAATACGAGGTTAATCCCGCTATTTTTGACGATGCCCATCAATTCCAGATGCTGAAAAACGAAGCGCGCCTGGAGTTGGGCATGCTCAAGTTTCTCTCCGAGGGTGGCTTCGGCGCCTTCACCAACTGCTTTGAAAACCTCACGGGGTTAACCAATCTGCCTGGCCTGGCCACTCAGCGGTTGATGCAGCAGGGCATTGGTTACGGTGGTGAAGGCGATTGGAAAACTGCCGCCATGGTGCACATTTGTAAAGTCATGTCCAAAGGCCGCGCGGGCGGCTCTTCGTTTATGGAAGACTACACCTATCACTTTGGTGCCGTAGATCAGGTGTTGGGCGCGCACATGCTTGAAGTCTGCCCGTCTATCGCTGCTGCCAAACCCAAACTCGAAGTGCACCTGCACACCATTGGTTGCCGCAACGATATCGCGCGTCTGATTTTTACCGGCAAGCCCGGCCCGGCACTGTGCATTTCTCTGATCGACATAGGCACACGCTTCCGCTTTATCATCAACGAAGTGGATACCGTCAACCCACCGCAAGAGCTGCCCAACCTTCCGGTCGCCAAAGCTCTGTGGGAACCGCGCCCCAATCTGGAAGTGGCCGCTGCTGCCTGGATTCAGGCCGGTGGTGCGCACCACAGCGCCTACACCCAGGGCGTGACGGCTGATGAGATTGTGGACTTTGCCGAAATGGCTGGCGTGGAAGCGGTGGTGATAGGTGCAGATACCAGCGTGCGCAATTTCAAAACCGAACTACGTCATAACGCGGCTTACTATCATTTGAAGGATGGCGTTTAGTTGGTAGGCGATGTTGGGTGAAGGCCCACAAGACACGCCGTAAACCCCTCCTTGGGGGCTCGACGCCGACGTCCTGTCGGCGACGGTCTTGTGAACCTTCACCCAACATCTCTCGCTACAATGTGCCGAATCTGTGTAACCGCTTTTAAGTCTTGAACATGGCGCGATAGTTGGAGGGGTTGTGTAGAGGCTTGTGAGACCGTCGCCCGCGGGGTGAAGCGGCATGTTTGCAAAGCGCGCTTTGCATGCCGCGTAACGCCCGTAACCTGGTTGCGGGCAGGCCCGCTTGCGGCGGGCGTCGAGCCCCCAGGGAAGGGTTTACGGCGTGTCTCACAAGCCTCTACGCAACCCCTGATCGCGACTAATGGTGAAAAATGATGTACGACCATTATGATGCTTTGATTTTTGACATGGATGGCACCCTCGTCGATAGCGGCCAGTTGCATGAGCATGCCTGGACAGCCACCTTGCAAAAATACGCAATTCCAATTGACCGCCTGCTGATGCGCTCATTGGCGGGTGTACCTACCAAAGGCACCATCGAAATCTTGTTGGAAAAATTTCAAATGCAGGTCGATGCCAGCCTGGATGAGATGAACGATTTCAAAGAGCTGTGGGTGCATCAAAACATGGAGCGCTTTGTAAAACCCACAGCGCTGGCCGAGATTGCCAAACACTACCACGGCCAAAAACCCATGGCGGTCGGGACGGGCGCCTATACCCAGGAAGCACAAACTATTTTAAAGCTCTGCGGCTTGGATCAGTTTGTGCAAATTGTGGTGGGTGCCGATCAGGTGATTAATCCCAAGCCAGCGCCAGACACCTTTTTGCGTTGTGCCCAATTGCTGGGCGCGCTTCCGGAAAACTGCGTGGTGTTTGAGGATTCCAAGCTCGGTTTGCAAGCGGCGGCGAGTGCGGGTATGGCGGGCGTGGATGTGTTGGAAGTGCACCGGGTGGTCAACGATTACTTCCTGTAATCAGCTTGCGTCATACATCTTGCAGCAACTAAGCCGGTACTTTGTTCTCTTGAGTCGATGCTTTATGTTCGGCGGCGATGGCGGTATCAATGATGCTCATTGCATCCGCTACCAGCTGAAGCATTGCTTGTCTGGCTTTCGCTGCGTTGCCTTCTCGAATAGCGTGAAATACGTTGGCATGCTCTTCAATCACCGCCAGATGGTTGCCTTTAATGGGGCCTGTGTGGCTGATACTGACGTGGAGCGCCGTGGCAATAAAATCCCGCAGGCGAATATAAAAGCGATTGTTGCTCGCGTAGAGAATGCTGATGTGAAAAGCGATATCGGCTTCCAGGTCTTCCTTGCTGTTTTCCGGTGCTATGCGCATTTTTTCCAGTGCTTTTTCGATGGTGGCAATTCTGCTTTCATCGGCATACTGTGCGGCGAGAGCGGCGGCTTCTGGCTCGATGGCAATGCGCAGCTGAAAAAATTCCTTTAGTACGCTCAGCGTCGGTTTGCTTTCCAGCTTCCAGCGCAATAAATCCGGGTCAAAAATATTCCACTGGTCTTCGGGTTGCACACTGATTCCCTGACGCGGTTTGCTCGATATCAATCCCTTGGCCGCCAGCATTTTTACCGCTTCGCGCACTGCACTTCGGCTCACCCCGAACTTCTCGCACAGGTCCGCTTCGGTGGGTAACCCCTGATCGGCAAATTCGCCACAAATAATGCTACGCCCCAGTTCCTGCACCATGCGCTGGGAGAGGTTTAAATTGCGTTCGAGTAGGGCCATGGCTATCCTGTTTTGATTGCTATCGTGAATGGCGTGAATTTCGGAAGATTAGCCACTTATTACCCATAATACAATCGTAAAAATCCCCTGCTCCCCATAAAGGAATATCCCATGCAAAAGTCCATTCATCCCTTGGCGGCTGCCGGCATACTCGTATTTTTTGGTGGGCTTATGCTGGGGTGGTTCTGGAGCAATCAGCAGCTTCTGGGGTTGGATCGCCTGTTGTCTATCAAGTTGACACCTGAGCGGCAAATGGCGGTACAGCTGGGTGAGCAGCTCTATTTCACGGATCTGGATGGGCAGAATCTGGGCCGTGTGGACCTGGCTGATCTGGGGCTCGAGCGCTTTGTGGGGGACTATGCCTTTTTTAGCGATGGCGATCTATTAGTGTCCCTCAGTCGGGAGTCTCTGGCCCTGCGCGACATGCTGGATGTGGGCTTACACAATCCGGGCGCTGAGCGACGGGATGGTGACGCCAGGTTGCATCGCTGCTCATTAGAGCCGCGCAGGTGCCGTGAATTTTCTACCCAGCTGCCGGATTTCTATCGCAGCTTTCGCCTTTACATCCACCCCGACACACAAAGGGTTTTCATTGCTGATACCAGCCGCCATCAACTCTGGCTGTTGAGTGCTGACGGCGAGCTACTGGCAAAAAAAGAAGGGTTTAAATTTCCCAATCAGTTGCTGGTGCACCAGAGCGAACTTTGGTTGGCCGATACCAATCATCACGAGATTAAACGTCTGGTTGCCAATCCCGAGCAGTTTGGTGAAGTGCGCGAGGCGCAGGAGGTTCGCTTGGGGCGCAAACATATCTGGCCTTTTGCGTTGACCCTGGTTGCCGAGGATTGGTGGGTGTTGTTGGCTGACCAGGGTATGAAAAATGCGCGCCTGGTGATTTATACCGACGACTGGAATCAGTCGCGCAACCTGGCGTTGCCCAACAAGTCTGATCCCCAGGCATTGCTATCCCTCCCCGATCGTGTGTTGGTGGCAGATTACGGGCTCTTCCGTATTCACCAGTTTGATCTTGAGGGGAATCCGCTGCCGGATTTTGTGCCCCAGGCACTGGCAGTGCCCTTGGCGAACTTGCAGCGTCGGGCGCAGTTTTGGCAGCAGACGGGCCATGCCCTTATCGGCTTGTTTGTGTTGGCGCTGGCAGTAGGTTTTGCATTTGGAATCCGTCAACAGCTGGCCGACAGGGCGGAGCAGGCGGCGCAACCAGCCCTTAAACCATCGTCCTATTCACAGCTCCCGCCCCAGGGTGTGTGGCTGGAACCTTCTGCTAGCGTACGCCTGTTCAGCGTCATGATGGGTCTGTGTCTGGGTGCCTTGGTGCTTATATTGGTTTTTATGGGATGGCGTTTTGCGTGGGACCTGAAAATTTTGGCGTGTATTGCCGGGCTGGTGTTTACCTTGCCGCCGGTGTTTATGCAGCTCAAAAAAATCCAGGGTTATCGCCTGGGTATTTTTGATGATCGGCTTGAATTGATGTTTAACGGTAATCAAAAGGCCTCGGCAAGCTACGACCAAATCCCTTGGACGCCTCACCTGTTATGCATCGACCGGCATTTTATCCCGCTGGGTAGTGGTCAGCAGATGGGCATATTCCCTTTCGCGCAGCTAAAGCAGCATGTGCTTCCGCGCTTGCAGCCCAACCGCCAAATCAGTCAGTGGGTGTTGATGCGCATGCAGTGGCAATACGCGAGCGCGAGCGCCAAAGCGATATCCTTGATTGCCCTTGTTGCGGGCATTGGCTTGGCGGGTTTTATTCTGTGGTTACCATAACCTGATGGGCTTCTATGTCAGGCGCAACTGCTACACTCATTGCAACTTTTCCATCCCAATTCCACTGCCGCGCGAGGACATACAAGATGATAAGAACCCTGGGCACACTGCTGGTTTGCGCGCTGCTGCTGTCCGGCTGCGCCACCATGAACAAAAATGAATGCCGCAATGCCGATTGGGACATGATCGGTTATGAAGATGCCAGCCGTGGCCATGCGGTGGCGCGTATCGGCCAGCACCGCAAGGCTTGCGCCAAGGTGGATGTCACACCGGATATGGCGGCCTATGAGCGTGGCCATGAGCGCGGCGCCCGCGTTTACTGCACGCGCGAGCGGGGCTATCGGGAAGGGGTTAATGGCGCTGCTTATCAGGGTATTTGCCCGGCCGACCTGGCCCCCACCTTTACTCGCGCCCACAAGGATGGGATGGAGCTTTACCAGTTACGCCAGCGTATCTCTGCTACTGCGTCGGCGCTGGCGGGTTACCGCGAAACCATCGCGCGGCTACAAAGCGATATCAGTGCGGCGGAAAAATCCATCGTCGATTCCTCCAGCACTTCCATATCCCGCCGCGAAAAGCTGCTGGAGATCAAGGAGATGCAGCAGCAGATTACCGAACTGGAAGTCTTCAGCGTGGGTGCTGACCAGGAGCTGTTGATGCTCGAACAGGATCAGCAGGCCATTCTGCGTCAGCATCAGGAGTGGGGTTACTAACCCCGACTCTCGGCTGTTGTCGGAAGATGCGGGCCGCGCGGGATGCGGGTAGAATGCGCACTTTTTAGCGAAGGCCCAGCATGGAATTCCTCGATCTCCCCCCCGTTTCCCGCGCCCAGGGCAGTGTCCAGCTGCCCGGTTCCAAAAGCATTTCCAACCGCACCCTGCTGCTGGCGGCGCTAGCCAAGGGCGAGACCCAGATCCGCGACCTGCTGAAATCCGACGACACCGACCGCATGCTGGAAGCGCTCACCAGCCTGGGTGTGCAGCTCACCAAAACCGGCGACAACGACTATCTCGTACAGGGTGTTAACGGCGCCTTTCCAAACAAACAAGCCGACCTCTTTCTCGGCAATGCCGGCACCGCCTTCCGCCCATTGACGGCGGCCCTGGCGTTTTCCGGTGGCACTTACAAACTTCACGGCGTGCCGCGCATGCACGAGCGGCCCATCGGTGACTTGGTGGATGCGCTGCGGCAAATGGGTGCAGATATCGATTACCTGGGTGAAGATGGCTTTCCCCCGCTGCTGATTAAACCCGCGCAAATTGCCGCCAAGGGCGCCGTTAAAATTCGCGGCGATGTCTCCAGCCAATTTCTCACCGCGCTGCTGATGGCGCTGCCACTCACGGGCGCAAACGAAACTCGCATCGAACTGGTCAGCGAACTTATCTCCAAGCCCTACATTGAAATCACCCTCAAGCTCATGGCGCAATTCGGCGTGCAGGTCGAGCGCGAGGGTTGGGAAGCCTTTACCCTGCGCGGCGCCAGCGGCTACACCAGCCCCGGCACCCTGTTTGTGGAGGGCGATGCCTCTTCTGCCTCTTACTTTTTAGCGGCGGGCGCCATCGGCGGCGGCCCGGTGCGGGTGCTGGGCGTGGGCAAAAATTCCATTCAGGGCGACGTGGCCTTTGCCGATGCCCTGGAAGCCATCGGCGTCAGCATCACTCGCGGCGACAACTGGATCGAGGCCTCGGCGCCTGCGCTGCCACTCAAAGCCTTTGATCGCGACTTTAACCACATCCCCGATGCCGCCATGACCCTGGCGGTGGTCGCGCTCTTTTGCGACGGCCCCTCGCGCCTCACCAATATCGCCAGCTGGCGCGTGAAAGAAACCGACCGCATAGCCGCCATGGCCACCGAGCTGCGCAAACTGGGCGCGATAGTGGAAGAGGGTGAAGACTGGTTAAAGG
The DNA here is from genome assembly GCA_965652595.1 of uncultured Cellvibrio sp. Classification (GTDB taxonomy): domain Bacteria; phylum Pseudomonadota; class Gammaproteobacteria; order Pseudomonadales; family Cellvibrionaceae; genus Cellvibrio. The sequence continues at coordinate 18,277 of CBFGWO010000049.1, forward strand.
TCACCCCCGTGCCCGCGCTCAAACCCCAAGTGGCCATTGATACCTACGACGACCACCGCATGGCCATGTGCTTTAGCCTGGCGACTTTCGGCGGCGTGCCTGTGCGGATTAACGACCCCAAGTGCACGGCGAAAACCTTCCCGACCTATTTTGAGGTGTTTGGTGGGGTGGTGAGTTAGGGAAACTTATAGATTGCTTGTGGTAAAAAATGAAACTAATATGTTGCTTTCCGTTGAAAAGCAACATATATGGTTGGGCTATGGACTCGCTACTGCAACAAATTAAAACGCGCCGCCAGGCTCTGGCACTCAAACAGAGTGACATGCCGCTACGCATCGGCGTTTCCCGGCAGCAATATCAGCGCCTGGAGGCCAAGGGAAACCCGCGTCTCGATACCTTGGAGCTGATTGCCAAGGGGCTGAACAGCGAGCTGATGCTGATCCCCTCCGAGAAACTGGGCGAGGTACTGGCGGTTTTAATGGCCGACACAGGCGCGCTGGCAAAGGAGGACAAACCGCCCGTCTCCGATGATCCCTGGCAGGGGCTTTTGGAGGAAGAATCATGAGCCAGGGGCGAGATACCCAGGTCAAGGTTCTTCGCCTGACGCTCCATGGGCGTCTGGTGGGCCATTTGGCTGGCTTTCTGGATGGGCGATCCCTCTTCCGTTTTGCCGATGACTTTCGCCAGGATCCGTCTCGCCCCATCTTCAGTTTAATCACCCATCCCCGCTTTCCTCACGCCGACAAACTCATGGCCGAAGCCTGGGCCAAAAGCCAGCGGTTGCACCCGTCACTGTCCAATTTGTTGCCCGAGGGCGCATTGCGTGAGTTGGTTGCGCAGCAGTTAAAAGCGCATACGGATAATGAATTCCAGCTGTTGTCGCTTCTCGGCCGGGACTTGCCAGGCGCGTTGATTGCGGAGCCCTTGGCGCCAGCAGACGTGCCAGACGCGGTGCTGCGTCTTAACGGCGGCGTAACGGCGATTCAGTTCGAACAATCGCTCACCGAAAAGTCTATTCAAGACAATCGATTCTCACTCGCCGGTGTGCAAATGAAATTTTCCATGAAGGAAAACGAAGGCCGCTATCATCTGTCCGGCCACAACCTCATGGGCGACTGGATTATCAAAACCCCCTCGACCCAGCACAAGGATGTACCTCTGAACGAATTCACTGCAATGACATTGGCGTCGTTAGTGGGAATCAATGTGCCAGAGATCAAACTGGTGGATATGGGCCTGCTGGACAATCTGCCACCCATCAATCTCCCCAACGAAAAGCTGGCTTTTGCCATCAAGCGCTTCGACAGGAATAACAATAATCGTATTCACATGGAAGACTTTGCGCAGGTGTTGGTGAAATACCCGCACGAAAAATACAGCACCGCCAACTACCAACAAATAGGCAAGATTTTATGGAAGTTTTCGGGCAATGGTTTGGTGGACGCACAGGAGTTCGCCCGGCGACTGCTGGCGAACATACTGCTCGCCAACGGCGATGCGCACCTCAAGAACTGGAGCCTGCTATACACCGATCAGGTTACGCCCCGGCTTGCTCCTGCCTACGATATAGTCACCACCAGCGTGTACATTCCAGGCGAAAAGCAATTTGCACTCAACTTGGGAAAAACAAAAGGCTGGTACGAGGTATCACTCGAAAGTTTTCAATACTGGGCTGAAAAATCCGGCATTCCCTGGCGCGCGATTAAGCCGCATCTGATTGACCTAATGCAAAAAGCCAGAGATGTGTGGCCGGATGCACTAAGACAATTGCCGATGAACGACGATCACAAACGTCATTTGCGTGAACACTGGAAGATGTTGCGCGACGATTTTCGGATCGGTTGATTGTGCGAGAGCTGCCATGGCAACCATCATCCCCAACATAAACTCCCACTCCACCAAAATGACCAGCGGTGAGCGCCGTGTTGCTCAGCGCCTGGAAACCTTTCTGGAAGACGATTACCTCTGCTGGTTTGATGTGCCCGTGGGCCAGGCGCGGCGCTATCCGGATTTTATTATTTTGCATCCGGGGCGCGGCCTATTGTTTTTGGAAGTGAAGGATTGGAAGCTGCCGAACATCCAATCGATGAATCACCAAACCTTCACCCTGCTAACCGCCAGCGGCACTGTCAACCAACCCAACCCCATCGAACAGGCCAGGCAGTGTGCCTACCAAGTTGTTAACCAATTAAAGCGCGATAGCGCCCTGGTGCAACCGGATGGAAAGCACAAGGGCGGCTTGGTGTGCCCCTATGGCTACGGCGTGGTGTTAACCAATATCACGCGCAAGAACTTGCAAGCGGCGCTGGGAGAGGAGGGCGAAACAGTTCTGCCCGCGCACCTGGTGATTTGTCAGGATGAAATGCTCGAAAAAACCGACCCTGAAGCATTTCAGCAGCGGCTGTGGGCCATGTTTAATTACCAATTCCCGCAAAAACTCAGCCTGCCGCAAATTGATCGCATTCGCGCCCACCTGTTTCCGGAAATTCGTATTGGTACCGCCAATTTGTTTGCCCAAAATTCTGAGCTTGATACACAAGAAAATACTCGCCCCATTGATGTACCCGACATCGTCAAAGTGATGGACATGCAGCAGGAGCAGCTGGCGCGCAGTTTTGGTGAGGGGCATCGCGTAGTGCACGGCGTGGCAGGTTCAGGCAAAACCTTGATTCTCGGCTTTCGTTGTTGGTATCTGGCGCAAACCCAATCCAAACCTATTCTCGTGCTCTGCTACAACATTTCGCTGGCGGCCAGATTGCGCGCATTTATGCACGAAAAGGGCATAGAGCAACAGGTGCAGGTGTATCACTTTCACGACTGGTGCGGCCAACAGTTGCGCAGCTACCAAGTGGATTTAATGGCGGGCGATGCACCTGTGTGGGAGCGGCAGGTGTTGAGTGTTATTCACGGCGTGGAACTGGGGCAGATTCCGCGCGCGCAATACGGCGCTGTATTGATCGACGAAGGTCACGACTTTGAAGCCGAATGGCTGAAGCTGGTGGTGCAGATGATCGACCCGGACACCAACTCGCTGCTACTGCTCTACGACGACGCGCAAGCAATTTACAAGAAAAAATCCGGCTTGGATTTTACGTTGTCCAGCGTGGGCATACAGGCGCGCGGCCGCACCAGCATCCTCAAACTTAATTACCGCAACACTCGCGAGATACTGCATTTTGCCTTTGATTTCGCCAAAGAATTTTTGCAAGAAAAAACGACCGATGAAGACTCGGTGCCGCTGGTTAAACCTGAGGTAGGTGGCAAACCCGGCTTGCAACCCGAATTTCGCCTGCTGCCCAACCGCGCACAAGAGTTGGCGTTTGTGCGCGCCTGTTTGCTCAAGTGGCACGGCGATGGCGTAGCCTGGAAGGATATGGCGGTGATCTATTGCCATCACCACTTTGGCGAGG
>CBFGWO010000050.1:0-21521 GCA_965652595.1 uncultured Cellvibrio sp.
GTGAGTTGCGGGGTTTACCTGATGCTGCGTGCCCGCACCTTTCCCGTTATCGTCGGGCTTACGCTGCTGTCCTACGCTGTCAACCTGTTTATTTTTGTGATGGGTCGTTTGCGGTCGGGAGCCCCTGCGGTCATCGGCCAATCCGAAGCCTACACCGACCCCCTGCCCCAGGCCCTGGTGTTGACCGCGATTGTCATCAGCTTTGCCATGACCGCCTTTTTACTGGTGCTGGCGCTACGCGCACGCGCCGAGCTGGGTAATGACCATGTTGACGGCACATCGGAAGTCGCTGACGTTAAGGAGCCGGGCAAGTGAACCACCTGATTATTGTTCCTGTTTTGCTGCCGCTGCTCACGGGCATCCTGATTATTCTGCTCACCGGGCGCAAACTCGCGTTACTGCGCTCCGTAAGCCTGCTCTCGGCGCTGGCGTTGGTGGTGGTGTCTGTGGAGCTGGTTCTCAGCGCCATGTCGGGTCGAATTGAGGTTTACGCCCTGGGTAACTGGGCACCGCCCTTTGGCATTGTTCTGGTACTGGACCGCCTCAGCGCGCTGATGCTCATGGTCACCAGCCTACTGGCGCTTTTCAGCCTGGCCTACGCCGCCCGCGACCGGGACCGCCGCGACAACCTCCACGGCCTGGTGCATTTTTTGTTGATGGGTGTGAACGGCGCCTTTCTCACCGGCGACTTGTTCAACCTTTTTGTGTTCTTTGAGGTGCTGTTGTTGGCGTCCTACGCTCTGTTGCTACACGGCGGCGGAGCCAAGCGGGCCAAGTCCGGGTTGCATTATGTGGTGCTAAACCTCGCGGGTTCGGCGCTGTTTTTAATCGCGGTGTCGGCGCTCTATGGCATTACCGGCACCCTGAATATGGCCGACCTCGCGGTGAAGGTGGCGCAACTTGCGCCCAGCGACGCGCCGCTGGTTGCCACTGCCGCTGTCTTGCTGTTTTTGGTCTTTGGTCTCAAGGCCGCCATTGTGCCCCTGTACTTTTGGCTCCCCCAAGCCTACGCCTCGGCCCGTGCGCCGGTTGCCGCGCTTTTTGCGATCATGACCAAGGTGGGGGTCTATGCCATTCTTCGTGTCTACACCCTGATTTTTGGCGACAACGCCGAAACCCTGGCCAACATGATCCTGCCCTGGCTCTGGCCGATAGCGCTGATCACGCTTGTGTTGGGCCTGATGGGTGCCTTGGCAGCGCGCCAACTGCGGGTACAGATTGCCTATCTGGTGGTGGTGTCGGTGGGCACCCTCCTGGCGGGCGTAGCGCTCAATAACGAGCCCGCCCTGAGTGCAACCCTTTATTACCTGCTGCACTCCACCTGGATTTGCGGAGCCCTCTTCCTGCTGGCGGATGTCATTAAACAGCAACGGGGAGCAACTTCGGATCGCATAGTCACTGGTCCGGCCATGCCGCAATCGGCGTTGATTGGCGGGCTGTTTTTCTTTGCCGCCGTGAGTGTCATCGGCATGCCACCCTTGAGCGGCTTTGTGGGCAAGCTGATGTTGTTGCAAGCCACCGAAACCACCAGCGAAACCCTGTGGTTGTGGGCTATCTTGCTCGGGGGTGGTTTGGCGAGTATTACCGCACTTAGCCGCAGCGGCAGCACCTTTTTCTGGCGTACCGAAGAGCGCGTGGCCGATGTCGCACGGGCCGACCCGCTCGCCCTCCTGGCGGTGGCCGGTTTACTCTCCATGAGTTTGTGGCTTTCCCTCGCGGGCGCTGAAGTCATGGCCTACACCCAGGCGCTGGCGCGGCAACTGCTCACACCCGATCTTTATATCCACGCTGTACAGAGCTTCCAACCGCTGGAGGGTGTTCATTAATGAGCCAAACACCTGTGAATCAAACCCCCAAACGCCAATGGCTTCCCCACTCGGCACTGAGCCTTTTTATGCTGGTGCTCTGGCTGCTGCTGGTGAATGAAGTCAATCCCGGACAGATAGTGCTGGGCGCTCTGCTCGCCTGGTTGATTCCTTACCTGACCCAGGATTTTTGGCCGGAATCCATGACCCTGCGCCGACCGGGGGTGGCTATTAAATTTATTCTGGTGGTGCTTTACGACATTGTTATTGCCAACCTGGTGTTGGTGGTACGTGTGCTGGGACCTATGAAAAAACTCCAACCGGCGTTTATGGTGGTTCCCTTGGATGTAGAACAGGAGTTCACCATCACGATTCTGGCCAGCACCATCTCACTGACGCCTGGCACTGTCTCCGCTGACTTGAGTATGGATGGCCGCTACCTGCTGGTGCATACACTGCACGTCGAGGACACAGCCGCCGCCGTGGCCGAAATCAAACAGCGCTATGAAGCACCGCTGAAGGAGATTTTCGAATGCTCCAAATAATTATTCCCCTGGCCATGCTCTTGGTGAGCGTTGCTATTGCACTCAACCTCTGGCGCCTGATTAAAGGCCCCTCGCTGCCAGACCGCATACTGGCGCTGGACACCATGTACATCAATGCCATAGCCCTGCTGGTGCTCTTTGGCGTTTATCAGGCCACCATGCTCTATTTCGAGGCCGCGCTGCTGATTGCCGTTATGGGTTTTGTGGGTACTGTGGCCCTGTCCAAGTACCTGCTGCGCGGCGACATTATTGAATAGGGGGAAGCATGTCTTTGTTGCTTGAAATTGTGATTGGTTTTTTTCTGCTCGCGGGTGCTTTTTTTGCGCTGGTGGGTTCCATTGGCCTGGCCAAGCTGCCGGACTTTTTTATGCGCCTGCACGGCCCGGCCAAGGCCACTACCCTGGGCGTGGGCGGAATCATTATTGGCTCGGTGATTTTTTTCAGCACCCGCGGTGAAGGCCTGAGCCTGCATGAGTTGTTGGTAGCCTTATTCCTGTTTATCACTGCCCCGGTCAGCGCTCATATTGTTGCCAAAGCGGCACTGCATTTGCGTTTGCAGTGCGTAGAGCAGACGCGGGGTAAACCTTGGGAAGACTCCCAGGACGTTTGATACCCCGGTAGCAAATTTCAATACCTTCAGTGCGCAGGCAAGCTGCTTTGCCCGTCTTGCTTGAGACACTTCTCTCCTCCCGCCTAGTGTGCGTCCCGTTACTCCCCCTAACGAGGACGCCACAATGAAACTGATCTCCCGCTTAGTGTTTTCCGGCCTGATGATCGCTGCTGTCGGGTTCACCCAAACGCTTCAGGCCGCTGGTCTGATGACACCTTCCCAGAGTCAACTACCGCAACTGGAAATTCGCCAACATCACGTCAATGTCACTATCGAAAACGGCTACGCCGTTACCTCTGTAGAGCAAACGTTTTTTAATCCCCACGCGCAGGATCTCGAAGCTATTTATTCGTTCCCCGTGCCAGAAAAGGCCGCCGTGGGTGAATTTACCTACTGGATAGACGGGGTGCCGATTACCGGTGAAGTGCTTGAGAAAAACGCCGCTCGCCAGGTGTATGAACAGGAAAAATCCCAGGGCCGCGAAACCGCGCTGGTGGAGCAGGATGCGCACCACAGTTTTGAAACCTCGGTTTATCCGGTGCGTGCACAGGATCTGGTGCGCATCAAATTGGTGTATATCCAACCGGTGCATGTGGATTCAGGCATAGGCCGTTATGTGTACCCGCTGGAAGAAGGTGGGGTGGATGAAGAAAAACTCGCCTTCTGGAGCTACAACACCGCAGTTACCGAGTCTTTCAGTTTTAATGCGCAACTGCGTTCCTCCTACCCGATTGATGGCTTGCGCTTACCGCAGCATCCGCAGTCGGCGGTTACCTCAAAGGATGCGCATCATTGGCAGGTTGCATTGATCAACGGCACCTACGCCAATGAAGAAGGCGCACCTGCACAAGGGCAAGCACAAATTGTGCAGCAACTGGATAAAGACATAGTGCTCTACTGGCGCCACCAACAAGGCCTGCCCGGCAGTGTGGATATGATCAGCTACCGCGAACCGGGCAAAGCGCGCGGCGTTTTTATGGCAACGCTCACACCCGGCGATGATCTCGCACGACTGGAAGGCGGACGCGACTGGGTGTTTGTGCTGGATTTGTCCGGCTCCATGCAGGGCAAGTATCACAGCATGATTGAGGGTGTGAATCGCGGCTTGCAAAAATTACAACCGGATGATCGCTTTCGCGTAATTTTTTTCAATGACGGTGCCTACGAGGCCACCAACGGCTACCAAGCCGCCACACAGGAAAGAGTCACTCATTATCTGAAAAAACTCGAAGCCACTTCCCCGAATGGTGGTACCAACTTGTACGCTGGCTTGACATTGGGCCTCGATGGCCTGGATAGCGATCGCGCCAGTGCGCTGATACTGGTGACTGATGGTGAAGCGAATGTCGGCGTCACCGAGAAAAAAGACTTTTTAAACTTGATGGAGAAAAAAGACGTGCGCCTGTTTACCTTTGTGATGGGCAATGGCGCCAACCGTCCACTGTTGGAAGCTATGACCAAGGTCTCTAACGGCTTTGCGATGAACATTTCCAACAGCGATGACATTATCGGCCAGATTTTATTGGCCACCGATAAACTCACCCACGAGGCCATGCACGATGTCGAGCTATCCATCAAAGGCGTGAAGATCACAGAGGTGACGCCAGCGCGTATCGGCTCGCTCTATCACGGCCAGCAGTTGATTGTGATGGGCCATTATTACGGAGAAGGTAAAGCCGAGCTGGAGATGACCACCAAAATCTCTGGCCAACCCAAAAACTACAAAACCCAGGTGGAATTCCCCGCAGCGTCTGAGTTGCACCCGGAACTTGAACGCCTTTGGGCCTTTGCCAAAATCGAAGAGCTGCAAGCGAAGATGGATTACCTGGGTGCCGATGCGGATACCCGCGATGCCATTGTGGGTGTTGCCAAGGAGTATGGTTTGGTGACTGACTACACGTCACTGGTGGTGGTGCGCGAAGACGTCTTTAAACAACTGAATATCGCCCGCACCAACGATGCGCGAGTAGCCAAGGAAAACCAGGCGCGCAGCCAGCGTGCAGCAGCACCTGTTCAAGACAATCGTCAGGACACACAGCAGCCAGCGTTTTCCACACCCCGGGCCGCACCCACATCCGGCGGTTCGGGCGGCGGCGGATCGATCCATTGGATGCTACTTGCAATACTTCTGTTACCCTTTGCTCACACCAAACGTGTTCGCAAAACATCATAAAGCAGACGCAAAAAAATCCCGGCCAGCGCCGGGATTTTTTATTTTTTGAAGGGATACCACAACTGCCCCCAAAAACTTCTGGGCAGTGGCTTGGTGGTGCCGTAGTGGGCGGGCCAATGCTTATCGGGCATATGGTAGGTGCCAAACAAGCGATCAAACAAAGGCGTGTGCACCGAATAGTTGGTGTCTATCGCCGGTTTTTGCGAGCTGTGATGCCAGTGGTGAAACTGCGGCGTTACCAACAAATATTTCAAGGGGCCAAAAGGCACACCAAAGTTGGCGTGAATCAACACTGCTTGAATCGCGGCAAAGCTCACGTAAATATCCAGCGCTGCCTTGTCGGTACCCAGCAAATAAAGTGGCACCATCACCAGGCAGCGATCAGCAAAGGTTTGCACAAGATGGTTGCGCGAACCCGCCAGCCAATCCATATGCTCCACCGAGTGATGTACCGCATGGAATTTCCACAGGCGCGGCTTTTCGTGAAAAAAACGGTGAGTCCAATAGAGCACAAAATCCGCACACACTATCAGTAATATCACCTGCACCCAGGTCGGCAGGGCCTGCACCCAGGCTTGAAAGCTGGCATTGATCGCCCATCCAAAAACACTAACCACAAAATAATTGCTGATTAACAGCAACACCGTAATCAACAAGTGGTTGACCACAAAGTACACCATGTCCAGTTGCCACTCGGGCCGAAAAATAACTTGCTCGCGGTATTTGGGAAACACCTTTTCCAAAAACACGCAAATCACCACCGACACCAGCAATGCAAGAATTAACCAATCCAGCCCCAACGACAGAGGGGCATCGATCAGGGGCCCGGTTTCTACCCGATAGCCGCCCATGGCAAATGCGGCGAGCGTAAATAAAACACCTATGGCACCCAGGCGTTTTTTCTTGCGCAAAATAAAGGTGAGCAAGCCAAAGCCCAGCGAGAACCACATGCACACCATCAACACCTTGCGCAAAAATTCTGCATCGTAGGCCGCACGCAAATCTGCCGTGGTGAGATAGCTGGGAAATTGGTAACAGAGCACAGCAAGAAAACTCAGGACACCGAGAAAAACAGAGACATAGCCACTGATGGCACCACTACCCAGACTAAAATCCTCCGTGGGCATATTGGAAATTACCCTGGGTGGGTAGTCGTCTTGATGTTGGTTCTTGAGAGATTGATGGTCAGGCGAGTTCAAATCCTTGCTCCTTTTCGTGCGATGGTCAGCGCGCATACTACAAGAAAGCCAAAGCCCATCACCAGCAATGGGAAGATCGCAAGGTGATTTTTGAGCCTGCCGTCTCTATAATCCCCGGCCTTTCAACTCCAAAAATACCGAGGCCCGAGTGACACCTCAGGACATCTTTTTAGTCGACTACCAAGCCACCTGCGCCGCGGGCAATGGCCTTGAGTCTATTCGCGCGTCCCTTGTAGAGCGCCGCTCTGGCCTTAGCCCCAACGCCATCGCCCATTCGGACTTGCCCACTTGGGTAGGCGCGGTAAAAGCCGTGGATGATTATGTTTGGCCCGCTGCCGAAGCCCGCTGGCAAAGCCGCAACAATGCGCTGATCGATATAGGCCTACAGCAGGGCAGCCTGCTGGCCTCGCTGGAGCGTCTCAAACACCAGTTTGGCAGCGCCCGCATCGGGGTGGTGATGGGTTCCAGCACCTCCTCTATCGACCGCACCGAAACCGCCTACCGTGCGCTGGATACCGAGGGCCGCCTGCCCGCCGAATACCTGCAAGAAGCTGTGTTCAACCCCCATGCCCCCGGTCTGTTTTTAGCCCACCGCCTGGGACTGGACGGCCCCAATATCACCGTTAACACCGCCTGCTCCTCGTCGGCCAAGGTGTTTGCCACTGGCGCCCGCTGGCTGCGCGCTGGTTTGGTAGACGCCGTGTTGGTGGGCGGCGCCGACAGCCTCTGCCTGAGCGTGCTCCACGGCTTTAACGCCCTGCAACTGGTGTCTACCCAACCCTGCCGCCCCTTTGATGGCGAGCGCGACGGCATCAACCTGGGCGAGGCCGCCGGTTTTGCGCTCCTGGTGCGCGGCGGCGAGAGCGAGCACCTGCCGATTCGCTTGAGTGGCTATGGTGAAAGCTCCGATGCCCACCATATGTCCCATCCCCACCCCGAGGGTGAGGGTGCGCGTCTGGCTATTGAGCAGGCACTGAGCCGCGCGGGCCTCACACCCGCCGACATTGGCTATATCAACCTCCACGGCACCGCCAGCCGCGCCAACGACCATATCGAAGGCAACTTGGTGGGGCGGATGTTTGGGGCGAACACCCTGGCGAGCTCCACCAAAGGCTGGACCGGCCACACCCTGGGCGCAGCGGGCATACTGGAGGCGATATTCGCGCTGGAAGCACTCGCCACCGGCCTGGTGCCCGGCACCCTCAACCTGCGCAGCCCCGACCCGGAAATCGCCCTGGAGGTGCTGGCGGAAAACTGCCAGCGGGATCTGCGTCATGTGATGAGCAATTCCTTTGGATTCGGCGGCAACAATGCCTGCCTGATTTTCAGCAACACAGCCGACGCGGAGTAATGCCTGTGACCTCGACCCAACTCCACTGCCGTCTGCTTGGCCTCGGCGCCTGGGGCCCCGGCTTTGCCAACTGGGAGCAACTGCGCGAACACTTGTTGGCCCCCGAAAGTGCAACTGCCCTGCCCCCGGCAACCAATCCTTCACCCCAGGTAATCCCCGCCAATGAACGCCGCCGCGCGCCATTGCCCGTAAAAATGGCGGTAGAAGTCTCTGGCCAAGCCCTGGCTGCCAGTGGCCTGGCATCGGCCGATGTGGCCTGCGTGTTCGGCTCCGGCCTGGGCGATACCGAAATCACAGACTACATGTGCCGCGAGCTGACCACCGAACTCAAACAACTATCACCCACCAAGTTCCACAACTCAGTGCACAATGCCGCCGCCGGCTATTGGACAATCAGCACCGGCTGCATGAAATCCGCCAACTCCATTGCCGCCTACCAACAAACCGCCGCCCTGGCTTTGCTCGAAGGTGCCATCCAATGTGTGCAGCAAAACGAGCCGGTGCTGATCACCCTGTTCGATACCCCGGCCCACGCCAGCTATCGCCAGATTTTCGACTGCGACCAGCCCTTTGCCGCCGCGCTGCTGATTTGCCCGGCGGACTATGCTGCCAATGGCCCGCTCCTGACCTTTGACACAGATGCCCAGGGCACACCGCCCGAAGGCATCCCCCAACACCCGGAGCTGGCCGCCCTTTACCAGCAAAACCCGGCAGCGCGAGTCCTGGGCTTGCTCAATCTCATCGCCGCTGCAAAAACCGGTTCTTCTATCGGCCTGACGTTAAGCACTGGCCGCCAACTGGGGATCAGCCTGGAGGCAAACGCGTGAATCAAACCCGTGATGTGATTATTGCGGGCGGCGGCCTCGCGGGGCTGGGCCTCGCCTGGCAACTCAAAACCGAGCGGCCCGAGCTGGATATTCTGGTACTGGAAAAAGCCCGCTTTCCCCGCGCCAAAGCCATCGCCAAAGTGGGCGAGTCCACCGTCGAAATCGGCTCTCACTATTTATCGCGGGAACTGGGCCTAGCAAGGCACCTGCAAGACGACCATTTAAAAAAATTCGGCATCCGCATTTTTTTTGGCGAACCCGCCGCTGACTTTGCGCAGCAAGACGAACTCGGCGCAAGCCAAACCTTCGGCATACCCACCTACCAAATCGACCGGGGCGATATCGAAAACCACCTGGCCGCCAAAGTGCAGGCCGCTGGGGTAGAGATACTGTCCGAAACGGATATTCACCAGCTCGACCTGAGCGGCGCGCAAAAACAACTGCAGGTCACCACGCCCGAAGGCAGCCGCCAATTGCAAAGCCGCTGGCTGCTGGACGCCGCAGGCCGCGCCTCACTCATAAAAAACCAAGCCCAACTCGCCCGGCCCAACGATCATCGCGCCCACGCGGTCTGGTTTCGTATCGACCGCAGTATCATCATCGATCAATGGACCGACAGCTCTGACTGGGCCACGCGCGTGCAGCGCAAAGGCCAACGCTGGCTCAGCACCAACCACCTCACCGGCCCCGGCTACTGGGTGTGGATTATTCCCCTCGCCTCCGGCGTCACCAGCATCGGCATAGTGATGGACGACCAGGCATTTGCCGACAGCAAAATTCACGACCAAGCCAGCGCCATGATATGGCTGCACAAACATCAAAGCCGCTGCGCCCACGCCATCGAAGGCGCACAATTTCTCGACTTTGTGTGCCTGAGCGATTACTCCTACGACTGCCAACAGTTATTCAGCGACCAGGGCTGGGCCATCACCGGCGAAGCGGGTCGCTTTGCCGACCCCTTCTACTCACCGGGCAGCGACTTTATCGCCTTCGGCAACGGCTTTATCACCGACCTGGTGAGCGCCGACAGTCGCGGTGAAGATGTGCGCTTGCGCGCGCTGGTGTACGACAAAATTTTTAAATCCATCTACGACAACACCCTCTCGCTCTACACCGGCCAATACGGCGGCTTTGGCGACAGACGCATGATGAGCCTCAAACTCCTGTGGGACTACAGCTACTACTGGGGCGTGCTCTCGCTGCTGTTTTTTCGCCGCGCACTCACTGACATAGATGCGGTGCGCCGCTTCAGCCCGCTGTTACTCAAAGCCCAAGCCCTTAACCAACAAGTACAAGAGCACTTTCGTGCCCGCGCTGCGCGCCGACTGGTATTGCCCAACGCAGGCGTGTTTATGGATCAATATCAAATCCCTTGTTTGCAGCACTTTAATGCGGTGCTGCAAGCCGATGAATCGCAGGATTGCGATACGGATTTGCAGCAGAATTTAGTGCTGATTGAAAGAATCGCCGACGCCGTGATGGATATGTTGCGCGAGGATGCGACGCTGGACATTGGCGATAGCGAGCGGGAGTTGTTGGGGGAGTATCGGAAGTTGGTGTTGGCCTAGCGAATAAACACTTGCCGAGGGTTAAACCCTCAGCGAACCGCGAAAGCCCCGCACGGCGTAATAGGATTGAGCGCCATTGTGGTAAGTAAAAACATGGCCATAGCGGCGGTCACAAAAGAGCGCACCATCAAGTTTGCGTATAGAAGCCGGGGTTTGTATCCAGCTTGAGGTTTTGAGATCAAACTCGCCAAGGGTTTGCAGCTCGCGGTACTCGGCTTCGGTTAGCATCTCGATACCCATAGATTTGGCCAACTCCATCGCACTTCCCGCCGGTTTGTGCTCTTTTCTTGCGTCCAGCGCGGCGCGATCAAAACACAGGCTGCGGCGCCCCTTGGGAGTTTCGGCACTGCAATCGTAAAAAATAAACTCGCCCGTTTTTTTATCAAAGCCCACCACATCCGGCTCGCCGCCCGATTCTTCCATCGCCGCCAATGACTTTAGCTTCTTGGGATTCGCTTCGAGCCTGGCTTGGACGCTAACCCAATCCAACCCCTTGTGGCGATTCATATTTTTCTCGAAGCGGGATTTGAGAAGATCAAGCAGATTTTGGCTTTGTGCGGGCTTCACGTTAAGGCTCCTTAATCAATCCAAGGTAGATCCGGGTCTGAGCGTTATGCATTTATACACAAAGAAGAGCGGCCAAGCCACTCCTGAGCCTTTTGGCTCGTTTGTCGCTTGGCCGCCGCGCGTTGCGCGCCTTTGGATTTTTCGTGGACACCACCTTTTGCCATGATCGGGTGAAAGGCGTGGCCATTACGCTTTTGCTGTTTTACGGCTTTCGTTGGCGGTTTTGATGCTACGTCCAACGAGAGCCCTGGCAGATAATGGCTTAATTTTTTTGCCATGATGATTCCTCCTGGGTTGGTATTAACTGGCCATCAAATACCACTCCGGACTTTCAATGGCCTTTAACCGACGCGCAGCCTTTTTGTCCTTGGCAATAAACTCCGGCGTGGTATGGACTTGCTGAAAACAAAACTGCTCCGGTAAATCCGTATAGATCGAGCGCGGCGGCTTGCTCCAGCGAATATTTTTCAGCGCACTACCGGTATCAAAAGTGTGGTAGTACACCTTATGAATACCTAACTCCTTATGCGCAAACCAGAGCGCAGCAGTCATCATGGCTTCTGACCAGAGCTTCTTTTGCGTTGCCAATAACTGTGCACAGTATTGCAAGGCTTTGGCTTTATCGAACCAAAATCCGTAGAAATAAAATCGTCCCTGACTGTCCGTTGGCCGCTCTTGAGCAAGACGATAGAGCTTCTCCAGATCGCGAATCAGATCTGATTGAATTTCTTCAATCAGCAACTCACCAGTAGAAAAGTCCATATCCAGCCGCGCCCAGGCCAGGGTAGCGTCGCGTTTCAAGCTGAAGGGATGGCAGCCACCACAGAATTCGTTGGCTTTGCATCCCGCCATTGACCTGAATGCCAGATCATATTGGCTTTTCAGGTTGAGCTGCAAAACCAGATTCATACCTGGGCGAGAGGTCTGATTCCAGCCGTATTCACCTTGGCTCCCCCAGCGCCCCAGCGTTAACACATAGTGCTCAGGGTTTGTGGGCCAAAGGCAATCCAGCTGGTCAGTGTTTAAGCTGCCGCTGCCGGACTGTTTGAGCACACCTGCCAGAATCGGCTTGTTCAACAGCTTGCCCCAAGGCGAATGGCGAATCGCCTTAAGGTCTCTGGTGAGTGATCGTTGGCAGAGATGCTGTAACAAATACACCGCGTACTGGTCCTTGTAGTAGCGAAACAAGCTCCGCTGTTGTGGCAAGCACGCGATAATTTCCTCCAGTAGTTGTTCTTTCATAAAGTAGATTCCTTTTTGTGACGAAATTTGGTTCATCCTTTAATGCATAAGACTTGCTTTAAGGTATGAACCACCTCAACCAGATCCGACTGGTTTTCCATTACGGTATCAATATCCTTGTAGGCAGAAGGTATCTCATCAATCACTCCTTTATCTTTACGGCATTCAATGCCTTTGGTTTGCTCAACTAAATCGCTGGTGCGAAACTTGGCGCGGGCGGCGGTGCGGCTCATGGTGCGGCCTGCGCCATGGGCGCAGGAGCAAAATGAATCAGGGTTGCCTTTACCTGCAACAATGTAGGATTTTGCCCCCATGCTGCCGGGAATAATCCCCAATTCTCCAGCGCGTGCGCTAATGGCACCTTTGCGGGTAACCATCACTTCCGCACCAAAGTGGCTTTCGCGGCTCACATAATTGTGGTGGCAATTGATGGCGTGGCGATCTGTGCGAAAAGCTGGAAGGAAAGGCACCATGGCGCGTAACACCAAACCCATCATTTCTTCACGATTCAACCGCGCATACTCTTGCGCCCAATTTACCGCCGCCACATAGTCCACAAAGTGCTCGCTGCCTTCGGTGAAGTAAGCAAGATCCTTATCGGGCAAGTTATGAATATGCTTGCCCATGTCTTTTTTCGCCAGCGCGATAAAATGTCGGCCAATCGCATTGCCAATACCGCGACTGCCCGAGTGCAACATCACCCACACATCCTTGTTTTCATCGACGCACACCTCGATAAAGTGATTGCCAGAGCCGAGCGTGCCAAGCTGTTTGGTCCAGATGGTTTGTGGTTGCTTGAGCATCTTCATAACAGCGGGATGCTTTTCAAATAACCAGTCCACACCGGGCGCCAATTGTTTGCAGGCGCTGGTTCGCACACTCACGGTTTTATGTGCGGCTAAGCCAACGGGCACTGCACGTTCAATTGCGTTGCGCATAGGCAGCAAATTGTCGGGCAGCTGTGACGACTTGATCGACAAACGCACCGCACTCATACCGCAACCTATATCCACACCGACCGCAGCGGGAATAATCGCGTTGAGCGTGGGTATTACCGAGCCAACGGTTGCACCAATGCCAGTGTGAACATCCGGCATGGCGGCAACATGGGAATGCACAATAGGTAGCTGTGCAATTTGTTTGAGTTGCGTTAGTGCTGATTGCTCAATGTCGTTGGTGTAAATCTTTACGGGTTTTAACCCGTTACTCGCATTTTTGTTTAATTCAATTTTTACAGGCATAGCCATTTCCTGTCTGTTACAGACATAGTGTGAAACCTTCACATGCCAGAAACAAAAAGCCCTGAACAGTAAACTGATCAGGGCTTTCGACAGCGGCCTGACCGGGAAGGTTTGGTTAATTCCACCTTCCAGGTCAATGTACTCGGAAGGTGTTAGCGGTTGTTAGTTCCTATATAAGTCATCAACGAGTACTCCTCTGAAAAAATAGTGAATGAAAAGGCTTAGCCTCAAAAATTGGGCGCGATAATACGCCGATTTTTTTCCATGTCAACATGTGGTTTATTCTTGTCAACAGTACGCCTAGCCTTGATCAGGAATCTCAGGCTCAACCAGCCTGGCCAGCTGCTCCAGGGATTCCTGCCAACCCAGGTAGCACATCTCCGTTGGAATCACCGACGGAATGCCTGCCTGCACAATGCTGATCTCAGTTCCACAAAGAACGGTTTTGAGGTTAATGGTCACCAGCATTTCACCGGGCAGGTTTTCATCATCAAAGCGATCTTTGTGACGAATTAGCTGATTGGGCACCAGCTCGATATATTCCACGCTGAACGAGTGGCTGCTGCCGGTACCAAAGTTGGTAAACGACATCCTGTAGCCACCACCCACACGCGCCTTTATTTCATGAACAGTGCCGGTAAATCCGTAGGGTGGAAGCCAGCGCTCCAAAGCGCTTTTATCGATAAACGCTTTATATACTCGCTCGGCGGGGGCGCGCAGCACACGGTGCAAGCGAACTGTACCTGATTCATTCGACATAACTATCTCCTGTTTTTTTGCTTTAGCTACTCTGGTCGAGTGAGGCATCGCGAAATCGACAGCGCATCTAAAAATTTTTTCCAACCGCTCCAGCGGTCCGTTTTATAGCTCCATTGCGGCAGGCTAAATCACAACTCCGGTTTTTCTTTCGGCTGAAAATCTTCTGCCCTATAGGGTGCCGAGCGCCCTGCGGTGGCCTTGCGTATTTCACGCACTCGGGCCTCTTCCAGCGCGCCGCCGGTGTCTTCCGCATTGCCCCAGCGGTTGCGAATGTAGGTGGCGACACCAGCCAATTCTTTATCGGAAATATCCGGGCGCACGGCAAAGCCGGGCATCACGGCGGGGGTGTTCCACTCCTGATTCCCCACCTTTATCGGCCCCGCAAGGCCGTGCAGTAGAACTTTAATCAAGCGCTCTGAGTCGCTCACCCACTGGCTCGCCCACAGAGTCGGAGCTACACCGGACTGACCACTACCCGCATTGCCGTGACAGGCAGCGCAAGCGCCCTTACCATGGAACACTTGTTCGCCCAGGTCAAAAAGCGCCTGGCCCTGGGGCGATAGTTGGGCGCGGTTGCTCTCGTCCTGTTTTCGTTTGCCCAGGTTGCTCAACAGGTATTGGGTTTTATCATCAAGCTCACCCTCGTTCAGGCTGGCCATAAACGCCTCGGCTTCCTGACCCAGCCCGCTAATCACCGCCTCGCGGGTATAAGGCTGATTGAGGTATTGCTTGAGCACATAGCGCGAAACGTCGTGACCACCGTCAATGGCCGACACAGACACGGCGGCCTGCAGCGCACGCGGGTAACCCGACTCCGCCATTTTCAGTAATTGTTTACGGTAGGCCTTGTGATTTTTTTTGGGCAGCGCTTCACCCACGGCAGCAGCGGTCATAGCGACCCAGTCGTGCTGGTGGTGGATATAGCGACGCACCGTCGACGCGTCGATGGCCTTGAGCCCGTGCAAGGCCCATAGGCCGTTGATGATGGCGACCGGATCTTTGCTGCGACGGATTTCATTTTTGATAGCGCGAATGATTTTCGGGCTCGCGCCCTGTTGGACGATGAGTCGCCGGGCAGTGTCGCGGTGCCAGGCATTGGGGTGGCCAAGCAGTGACACCCAATCGCGCGGAGAGAGTTGGCTGAGGTCTGGCACCTTGCCCGCAGGAGCATCCCGCCACCGTAAACGGTAAATGCGGCCCATATTGTTGTTGTTTTTATCCAGTTCCCGATCTTTGATTTGCGCAGCTAAATAGCTGGTTAAAAATTCCCGGTGTTGCAAAATGCCGTGGTACATATCCACCAGGTAAAGTGTTCCATCAGGCGCGTTGTACAAATTGACGGGGCGGAAGCGTTCATCAGTCGAGGTGAGTAACTCTTGTTCGGGGAATAAGGATTCGCCACTAAGCCGCCCTGTTTCTTCGATGATGCGCCGGGCCGAGACCAAATTGGCGGCAGGCTCGGGCGTTAGCGCCATACCGTAGTAGGTTTGTGGAAAGTTATCTCCCCGATAAACCAAGCTGCCGCTGGCGGCGGTAAAGGTTGCCAGCTTGCCTTTATTTGGGCCCTCGGCAATCAGCGTGCCTTTCATATAACCTCGGTTAACACCGGGGTTTATCCGCGCAGGGTAAACCTGGTAGCCGCCGATGGCGTGGGCTGGGGCATCGGGCCAAAAACCCGGATTGCGCCTAAGTGCGCCGGGCAAAAGATACTCGCCATTGATGGGTGAGCTGTTGCCGTTGTGGTAGAGGCGGCCGTAATCATCGGTGCTCAGGCCCCACTGACCCCGGTAGTCTGTGTCGCCTCTGACCAGCTTCCAATAACTGTTGCGGTAAATTTCTTGCGCGCCCCTGGGCACGGCCGCGTTATGGGGCAACACCTGGTATTTTTTATCGCTCTTGGCGTTGTAGTACCAGTTATCCAACCCGTAGAGCATGGTGTTGGGTTTATGCTCGACACTACCACCCTCGGCGTAGTTTGCATCCGCCACTTCGTGAATCCCCGGTATCAGCCGTCCGTCTTGCTCCTTTACTTCGGCAAAGTAAAGTGCGTTTTGATCGGCGTAAAAAATGCCGCCTTCGACAATCGAAACGGTGCGCGGCAAAAGAATTCCGCTAAGGAACAGTGTGCGCTCATCCAACTGGCCGTCGCCGTCGGTATCAGAGAGCACGGCAATATTGCCCTCGGGCAGCATTTCGCCGGTGCCGTGTACATCTGGCATATAGGTGGTCATCTCCGCGACCCACATTCGCCCCTTGGCATCAAAGGCCAGCGCTACCGGATTAAAAACATTGGGCTCAGCCGCCACCGGCTCGATCACAAATCCCGGTTGCACCTGAAAACTTTGCAGTGCCTGCTGTACCGAAAGTACGGGTGCTGCCGGGATGTCATCTTTAGGAATCACATCGCGCATATCGTGCCCTTCCTGATCCCCTTTAAAAACAGCGTTGGGCGCTTCTTCTGCAGCCAAAACGAAGGCAGATATCGAGGCGCAGAAGAGCGCCAGGACAATGTAAGGGCGATGGAAGGACTTCATGATTTACAACTCTTCGATGGCAATGTTGCGGAACTTGATGGTGTTGGCAGTACTACCGCTATCAGCAAAGGCTTGGCTGCCGTGATGTTGTATACCGATGTGGCCCTCGCTGAAGCGGGTATCAGTCACATGAGTGGTGAGCACCTGGTTTACCCAAATTTTGATTTCCGGGCCCACCGCACGAATTCGGTAGTGATTCCACTCGCCAACGCGAAACGCTGCGGCTTTTGCTGGACTCCATTCGGGAGAATGGTTTTGTTTTAGATATTCGCCCGGTGCAGAGCGCTCCGGGTGCAGGGGAAACAACCACTGACGCTCGGTAGCTTGTTCATAAAGCCCACCACTCCAACGCCGGTCAGAAGGGTCTACCTCGGCCTGATAGCCATAGGCGTAGTAACTCTCAATGTCTTTTTGGTAAGCGATTTGCCCGCGAAACATGACCCCGGAATTTACATATTCCTCCAGCTTGGGGACCTTAACCTCAAGGGTCAGCTCAAAATCGTCGTAGCGCTTTTTGGTGAGGTAGAACCAGTTGCCAGTGGAGAGCAGGTGCACCTCATTACCCAAGCGGTGGGCTTCGCCAAAGGCGGTGACATTCATCCAAAGGTTGGGATCGCCAGTTAAATCTTTCTTATCCGCCAGCGTGTAAGTTGAAAGCAGCGAACAGAACAACGCCGTGGAGCAGAGCAAATAACGCATAGGAGTTCCTTATATTTATATTCAAGCAGAATCCGCGAGTAACTGGGCACGCAGGCTTAGCTCGGCAGCTTTAAACGCGTGGGCCTGGGTCATGGCGTTTTCGGTGCGATTTATAACATCCAAAATTAATTGGCCAAAGAAGGGAAAGCCGGTTTGATCAAGACATTCGATTTCTTGCTCTTCGTTGGCATTGACCAAAAACAGTTTTGAGCTGGGTGTTTGTCGGGCAACATCCACATATTTTCGCAGCTCCAAACTGCCCTCGGTGCCGACAATAAAGGTGCGGCCATCACCCCAGCTACTTAATCCCTCCGGCGTAAACCAATCAACACGGGTGTAAAAAGAACAGCCGTTATCACCGGTCAGGGAAATTTCGCCAAAATCCTGCAGGCCGGGTCGATCCGGATTATTCAAATTAGAGGCGCGGGCAAAGTTCAGGGTGGCATCACGGCAATTGGCGTAGGTAAGAAATTGTTCAACCTGATGACTGCCTATGTCGGTGAGGATACCGCCGTATTCTTGTTTGTTAAAAAACCATTCTGGCCGCGATTGCTTGGCCAGCCGATGAGGCGCCAAATTCAAGACTTGTAACACCCGCCCGATAGCGCCCTCGGCAATCAATTCGCCAGCGCGCCAGGCGGCATCGTTATGCAGCCGCTCGGAATAGTAGACCATGTATTTACGGCCGGTTTCGGCGGCAACTTGTCGCGCCTGCTCCAGTTGCTCCAAGCTGGTGAAAGGGCTTTTGTCGGTAAAGTAATCCTTGCCGGCGCGCATCACCTGCATACCAATCGCGGCGCGCTGATTGGGAATCGCCGCCGCGGCCACGAGCTGAATGCTCGGGTCATCGAGCAGGGTTTGAAAATTGCTAACAGCTTGCACTTGCGGATAACGTCGGACAAATTCAGCCACCCGTGCCGGGTCGGGATCGTAGACATACTTCAGGCTGGCGCCCGCATCGATCAGGCCATTGGCTTGCCCGTAGATGTGGCCGTGATTCAAGTAGGCGGCCGCAAAATAAAACTCGCCTTCATTCACTACTTTGAGGCTATCGGCAGACGGTGCGTAATTGGCTCCGTCTTTGTAGCTGGCGCCGTCTTTGATGTTGATATTTTTTTTCATCACAACCATCCCAATTGCACGGCAGTGGTATAGAAGACGCTGGCAACCACTGTAAAAATACACAGCAGCATAGCTGAATTATAGAGGCCGCGTTTGCGGCCAGTTGGCATGTCGCTACCCAGGTAGTCGCGCCGATTATTCAGTATCAGCCAGCCAATATACGCAATGGGCAAGAGTACTCCGCAGATTGCCGAGGTCGGCAGCACCACGTAGGCGCCCATGGTGCTCCACACAAACACACCCAGCACTGCGGGCGTGGGAATGAGCAACGCC
Organism: uncultured Cellvibrio sp.; assembly: GCA_965652595.1. Lineage (GTDB taxonomy): Bacteria > Pseudomonadota > Gammaproteobacteria > Pseudomonadales > Cellvibrionaceae > Cellvibrio. The sequence goes on from CBFGWO010000050.1 coordinate 18,516, forward strand.
AGCCGGTAGCGCAGACTATTGGTCGGCCAACCAAACATTTCACTGGCGGCAAAACCACAGGTCAGCATATGCATGACCAACGAGCCCACCGCCATACCCAAAATGCCCAACGAAAAAATCAGCCGCGCCGGGATCTCACCCAACCCCGCTTGCACAAAAATCTGGCTCGCCATCGCGGGGCTGAGTCTGCCGCTGATATCGGCGTCGATACTGGTGAGCGCACCTGCGGCGGCAATCGAAATCAGGCTTGTTACCAACACATAAGGTAATACCAACCCCATGATAATGTCGTAACGCGATAGTTCGCGCTGCGCTTTACCCCAACCGCGATTGAGCAACGTATAGCCGTAAACAAAAGTCATGTTAATGCCCACAGCGGCGCCGAGTGCGGCCATCACGGTCATCACGCCCTCCGGGTCGGTAGGCAGCTTGCCGGGCACAAAGCCGCGCAATACCCGCAGCCAATCCACTTGCCCGTTCCAGCTCGCCGTAATCACTACCGACGCAAAGGCGAGCACCGTAAAAACACTCAGCCATTTGATGCCGTTTTCAAACACGCGCACCATGCCGCCGCCTTTGCCGTAATTCCAGGCTGTGTAGGCACAAAAGGCCCACACCACAAGGGCAAGAGTAAATAAATACAGCTCACGCGCGCCACCATCGCCAAGCCGAAAACCGGTGGTGACAGCAATCACTTCTTCGGTCATCCCCGCACTCAATGGGTAGTGTGAAAATCCCCAGATAACACTGGATGCCAAGGCTGCCAGGGCCCAGCCCCAAGCAAGCGCAGGATGAATACGACGCATCGCCTTAAACGGCCTTTCGCCGGTACTCAAGGTTTGGTGCGAAAGCGCAAATAACATGATGCAACCAATCACCATAGCCAGCGGCTGCACCCACAAAAGTTCGTAACCATACACGCCACCAATGGTCAGTGAGGCAATGGCACTACCACCACCGAGCGTCATAGCACCCTGCAACCAGCCGGGGCCGCTAAGGCGAAGATAGGCCAGCGCGCGTTTAAGCGGCGCACGTTTGGCAATGTCTGCGAGCAGTTGAGCTTGCTCCTCCGAACCCTGATTTGTTGATGGTGTGGTTGTATGAGCCATAAGATTCCGCTGTTATTTATTGTTAGTGCGTCTTTTTAATAGTGCGATTTATCGATAGGACTTGCTATCGATAGGACTTGGCCATGTCGATGGAAACGTCAATATCCGCCTTCTTGCGCAAGCTGGACTGTGCAATGCGCTGTTCGAGCACCTGCTGGTAATGACCACTATCAAGCGGCAAATCAACGGCTTTATTCTCCCAGCTCGACAGCAATATTGCGTTAGCCAATGCGAGCGAATGCAGGCCTTGTTCCGCGGGTGCAATCAGTGGCGTTTGCTCGCGAATAGCATCGATAAAATTCTGAATCACCAAGGCGTGCTGATTAACCCGACGATCCGGCGTGATGTCTTGCGTCCTGGTGACAGGCATGCCAAAGAGTTCGCGGGTTGTTTTTGAAAAGCTGCTAGTGGCTTCGCTGTTGGTGATCAATTGTAGCCGAGTACCGTCAAAGCTGAGGGTACCGCGATCACCCACAATATCAAAGCGATTAATACCGGGGGCTTCGCCGGTTGAGCCGACAAACAAACCACTGGCACCATTGCTGTAGCGTAAGTGAGCAGTCGCTTCGTCTTCCACTTCGATAGCGTGGTATTTGCCAAAACTGCAAAAACCCTGCACCGACACCGGCAAGCCACAAATCCACTGAAAAATATCCAGGTTGTGAATGCACTGGTTCACCAACAAACCACCGCCCTCGCCTTTCCAGGTAGCGCGCCAGTCACTCACTTGAAAATAAACTTCAGGGCGAAACCAGTTGGTCATCGTCCAATGGGTGCGCTGGATAGTACCAAGGCAGCCGCTATCGACCTGCTCCTTCATCGCAATAAACAGTGGGTCGGTGCGCTGGTTAAGCATCAACGCAAATACGGTTTGCCTTTGCCGGTGTTGCGCAACCAGCTGTTCGCCCTCGTAGCAGGACAGTCCAATGGGTTTTTCCATCAACAGGTGCAGCCCCTTTTCCAAGGCATAGCTGGCTTGTTCAAAGTGCGCCATAGTGGGTGTGGCAATTAGCACTGCATCGACCAAGCCCGAATCCATCAGTTGGCGGTAGTCGCTGAAATGCTGGACGGATTCAAGGCCCGCAATCCTCTTTGGTTGGCGAGAGCAAAGCGCGGTGATCTCACAACCGGTAACCGCTGTCTGAATGTGTTGGATATGCTGCTGGCCGATATTGCCAAGCCCGATGATACCGAGGCGTATGGGGTTAGTGGTGGTGAGTGAGTTCATGGTTGATCTCTACTGGTGCGATGACCAGATTTATGACGTGTGTTTATTTTTCGAACACTCAGCGTCCTTTTGAACTGGCTATTCGAATCGCTGGGTTTATTCGCCTATCGACTGAAGGTACTCAATGCTGTAATGCCTGGCAACATTTTTTGTGATTGCGCCCCAGCGTGAATTTTTTACCCGCTGCTGATGAAACTCGAAAGCCTCTTGGCTGGCGAATCTTTCGTAAACGTTAAATCTACTGCTGTTTTCAATATCCTGCTCGACACGGAAAACAACGCATCCCGATTCGGCGCGGGTTAGCGCGATGTGATTCGACAGCTCTGATTGAACGAGATCAAGGTCCTCTATCGGAACTTCAATATACCCTTGCAAAACCACTTCCGGCATTGTCTCTCTCCTTTGGGTATCGCTATTAATTGAAGAAAGCACCATGCATCGCTTAGCCAGGTAGAAGATGCGTCTTAAAAAACGCTACGGTTCTCGACCACGCCAGCTCTGCGGCTTTTTCGTCGTAGCGCGGTGTGGAATCATTATGAAAGCCGTGGTTGGCACCTGGATAAATAAAAATTTCGTACTTGGCTTTATGCTCTTTTAGCGCCGCTTCATAGGCAGGGTATTGATCGTTGATGCGCGCATCCAGCTCACCCAAATGAATCTGGAGCGGCG
>CBFGWO010000051.1:0-20928 GCA_965652595.1 uncultured Cellvibrio sp.
ATCTAAGTAACTTTCTGTTTGAATCATCGTCCGTCTCCGAAACTTATAAAGTCGCCTGAAATCCTTAGATTTCTAAAGCGCGCTCTTCAATATTGACCAAAGTCCAAGTCTTGGTTTTTGACAGTGGACGAGACTCAGCAACGGTCACAATGTCGCCTGCTTTGCATTCATTGTTTTCGTCATGAGCTTTTACTTTGGATGACTTGGTCGTGTACTTACCATAAAGCGGGTGCTTTACACGGCGCTCAATCAACACAGTGATGGTTTTATCCATCTTGTCGCTTACAACCTTACCGGTCAGTGTACGAGCCACTTTTTCTACCTGTGTCATCGTTAGTTACCTGCCTTTTGTCTAAGCACTGTCTTGATGCGAGCGATGTCTTTACGAGTCTTGGCGAGCAGATGGGTCTGACCCAATTGGCCGGTAGCCGCCTGCATGCGCAACTTGAACTGCTCTTTCAGCTGAGCCAGAAGTTCGCCATTCAGCTCTTCGACAGACTTTTCGCGGAGTTCTGAAGCTTTCATCACATCACCGAACGTTTTACAAATGTTGTTGTAACAGGCAGTTTAGCCGCTGCAAGTGCAAAGGCTTCACGAGCCAGCTCTTCACTCACACCGTCCATCTCGTAGAGAACCTTACCTGGACGAATTTGTGCAACCCAGTATTCAACGTTACCCTTACCTTTACCCTGACGAACTTCCAGAGGCTTTTCGGTAATTGGCTTGTCGGGGAATACCCGGATCCAGATTTTACCGCCACGCTTAACGTGACGAGTCATTGCACGACGAGCCGCCTCGATTTGGCGAGCAGTAATGCGACCGCGACCAGTTGCTTTCAAGCCAAAATCTCCAAAACTCACTTTGGAGCCGCGGAGGGCCAGGCCGCGATTGCGACCCTTCATTTGCTTGCGAAACTTTGTACGCTTTGGCTGTAACATGATGCGTACCCCTTACTTGGATTTTGCAGCTTTCTTCTTGGATGCAGTTTCGGTTTCAGCAACATCACCGATAACTTCACCTTTGAAGATCCACACTTTTACACCGATGATGCCGTAGGTGGTACTGGCCTCAGCAGTAGCGTAATCAATATCTGCACGCAGAGTGTGCAGCGGCACGCGACCTTCGCGATACCATTCGCTACGCGCAATTTCTGCGCCACCCAAACGACCGCCAACCTGAATCTTGATACCTTCGGCACCCTGACGCATGGCATTTTGCACCGCACGCTTCATCGCGCGACGAAACATCACACGGCGCTCAAGCTGCTGAGCTACGCTCTGGGCAACCAGAACAGCGTCGAGATCTGGCTTGCGGATCTCTTCAATGTTGATGTGAACGGGCACGCCCATTTGCTTGCTGATGTCTGCGCGCAGCTTGTCAACATCTTCGCCTTTTTTACCAATCACGATGCCTGGACGAGCAGTGTGAATAGTAATGCGAGCGGTGTTGGCCGGACGCTCAATATCAACGCGGCTAACGGAAGCACTTGCGAGTTTTTCCTGGATGTACTTGCGCACTTTCAGGTCGATATTCAACTTGTCTGCGTAATCAGTACCATCGGCAAACCACACAGAGGTATGCTTTTTGATGATTCCCAGACGAATACCGTTTGGATGTACTTTCTGACCCATAACGCCTGCTCTCTTACTTGTCGGCTACTTTAACGGTGATGTGACAAGTGCGCTTGGTAATACGATCAGCGCGACCCTTCGCACGCGGTTTAATGCGCTTGAGGCTCACACCCTCGTCTACAAAGATCGTTTTCACTTTTAACTCGTCTACATCAGCGCCTTCGTTATGCTCTGCGTTTGCAATCGCAGATTCGAGCACCTTCTTCACAATCGCCGCGCCTTTTTTGGTGCTGAAAGTGAGAATGTCCAGAGCGTCTTCAACGCCTTTGCCGCGAATTTGATCTGCAACCAAACGCGCTTTCTGCGCCGACAGACGAGCACCGCTTAATTTTGCTGCTACTTCCATCGTTAAGACCTCTTAGCGCTTCTTCGCTTTCTTATCGGCAGCATGGCCGCGATAAGTGCGGGTAGCTGCGAATTCACCAAGCTTGTGGCCAACCATTTCTTCGTTGACCAAAACCGGCACATGTTGACGTCCGTTATGAACAGCCAGAGTTAAACCAACCATTTCCGGCATAATCATGGAACGGCGCGACCAGGTTTTGATCGGACGACGATCATTAGCCGCAATCGCAGCCTCAACCTTCTTAATCAGGTGAAGGTCGATAAAAGGACCTTTTTTCAGTGAACGTGGCACTGTCGTTTCCTCTACTCAGCTGTTATGTCGACGCTTATTTCTTATCGCGACGACGAACAATCATCTTATCGGTGCGCTTGTTTTTGCGCGTTTTGTAACCCTTGGTTGGGATACCCCATGGAGAAACCGGGTGACGACCACCAGAGGTACGGCCTTCACCACCACCATGCGGGTGATCTACCGGGTTCATCGCAACACCGCGCACTGTCGGACGAATACCGCGCCAGCGTTTGGCTCCCGCCTTACCCAATGAGCGCAGATTATGCTCACTGTTGGAGACTTCACCCAAGGTCGCGCGACAATCAGTAAGCACTTTACGCATTTCACCACTGCGCAAACGCAGTGTTGCATAGGCACCATCGCGAGCAACCAACTGTGCGGATGCGCCGGCAGAACGTGCGATTTGCGCACCTTTGCCAGGCTTCAACTCAACACAATGGATTACACTACCCACTGGGATGTTACGAATCGGAAGGGTGTTGCCCACTTTGATTGCAGCGGCATTACCCGACTCAATTTTGTCGCCCGCACTCAGACCTTTGGGCGCAATGATGTAGCGACGCTCACCGTCGGCGTAGCACACCAGCGCAATGTAGGCGGTGCGGTTTGGATCGTATTCGATACGCTCAACCACTGCGGAAATGCCGTCCTTATTACGACGAAAATCCACAACACGGTAATGCTGCTTGTGCCCACCACCGATGTGACGAGTAGTGATACGACCAGCGTTATTGCGACCGCCTGACTTGGATTTTTTCTCCAACAAAGGGGCATGAGGCGCGCCCTTGTGCAGATCCGGATTTACAACCCGTACAACAAAGCGGCGGCCCGGTGAGGTTGGTTTACTTTTTACAATAGGCATTGCAACAATCCTCTTACTCAGCTACCGCAAAGTCGAGATCCTGACCTTGCTCAAGACGTACATAAGCTTTCTTCCAATCGCTGCGACGGCCAACGCCGTAACGAGTGCGCTTGGTTTTGCCCTTGACGTTCAGCACACGCACACTTTCAACCTTGGCATTCAGCAGTGACTGCACCGCCGCCTTGATTTCTTGTTTGCTCGCATCAGCCAAGACTTTAAAAACAACCTGGTTGCTCGATTCGCCCACCGCAGCCGATTTCTCAGAGACAACTGGACCTAGCAACACTTTATAAATGCGTTCTTGGTTCATCCCAGGATCTCCTCAAACTTTTTCAGCGCGGGAACGGTAACGATAACCTTTTCGAAGCGAATCAGGCTGACCGGATCAACGCCTTGAACATCACGCACATCGACCTTGTGAAGATTGCGCGACGCAAGAAATAGGTTTTCGCTCAGCTCTTCAGTCACAATCAACGCTTCCACCAGATCATACTGGGCCAACTTCTGCACCAGACTCTTGGTCTTGGGAGCATCGATATCAAAAGACTCAACCACCAGTAAACGATCCTGACGATTCAGCTCAGAGAGAATGCACTGCAAAGCTGCGCGGTACATTTTCTTGTTGAGCTTTTGATCATGATTACGCGGCTTGGCAGCAAAGGTAGCACCACCGCCACGCCAGATCGGGCTGCGAATAGTACCTGCACGAGCGCGGCCAGTACCCTTTTGGCGCCAGGGCTTCTTGCCACCACCGGACACTTCTGCACGAGTCAGCTGCGCTTTGGTACCCTGACGAGCGCCTGCCATATAGGCAACTACAGCCTGATGCACCAGATCCTGATTAAACTCTCGTCCAAAAGCGACTTCAGATACGCTCAGCGTACTTTTGCCGCCCTCAGGTGTAACAATATTTAATTCCATCGTCGATTCCCCTCGGATACTTAAGCGTTGTTGCGCGCTTTAACAGCTGGACGCACAATCACATCGCCACCTGGAGCACCAGGAATAGCACCCTTAACCAAAAGCAGATTGCGCTCGGCATCAACACGAACCACTTCAAGGTTTTGAACAGTCACCTGCTCAGCACCCATGTGGCCAGTCATTTTTTTGCCTTTGAATACGCGACCCGGAGTCTGACACTGACCAGTAGAGCCAGGAACACGGTGAGAACGCGAGTTGCCGTGAGTGGCATCTTGCATACCGAAATTCCAGCGCTTTACAGTACCAGCGAAACCCTTACCTTTAGAGGTACCGGTGACATCGATGAATTGACCAGCTGCGAAGGTCTCAACAGTAATTTGCGAGCCCACTTCAAAAGCTTCTTGGGAGTCGTTACGCAATTCCCAAACACCGCGACCTGCTTCTACGTTAGCTTTAGCAAAGTGGCCGGCTTCGGACTTGGTAACACGGGAGGCACGACGAGAACCCACGGTAACCTGCACAGCAGCGTAACCATCGGTTTCGACATTCTTGACCTGAGTGATGCGGTTAGGTTCAACCTCAATCACGGACACAGGAATGGAAACACCATCATCGGTAAATATGCGAGTCATACCGCTTTTGCGGCCGACAATACCAATCGTCATTTTACTAACCTCTTAGTGTACGGGGCTTTTACCCGCTATGGCCGCCCATTTCAGAGCGTTACACACCCCCGAAGCCCAATGCCGCGAGGGTTAAAACGTTAACTTAACCGAGACTAATTTGGACCTCGACGCCTGCAGCCAGATCCAGCTTCATCAGGGCATCTACGGTTTTTTCAGTAGGCTCAACAATATCCAGCAAACGCTTGTGTGTACGTATCTCGTATTGATCCCGCGCATCTTTGTTAACGTGCGGAGAAATCAATACAGTGAAGCGCTCTTTACGAGTCGGCAGCGGAATCGGGCCACGAACCTGGGCACCTGTACGCTTTGCGGTCTCAACAATCTCCTGGGTAGAAGCGTCGATGAGTTTATGATCGAAAGCCTTCAGGCGAATCCGAATGCGTTGATTCTGCATGTGAACCAAACTCCAATTAGTATTTAAAGAACAACCTTGCTTGCAGGCACCAAAATGACCCCTGCAAAAGGAGGCGCAATCTTAATGATCGGCCAGTGGGCTGTCAACAGGGAAATGGGAAAATAATCAGGAGGGGCCTGAGATCGGAGGGCAGAGTCTTTTAGCGCCAACCTAGGGGCAAATCATGTACTCGCCATCGCACATACGCTCTCCCACATCCGGGTCAGGATCCCCGTCATAGGCAGCGGATTGCATACGGACTATCGCTTCCGAGGTGAGGATAAAGCCCTCTCTACGACCTGCACGATCCTTACATAGCGTCTCATAATCACTGGCGCCCAACACTCCAGCTCCCTCATTTACGCTGCCGCGATTCCGATCAGCAAAGCGAGGGTCATTGAGCGTTTCGTGGGGATGGTAGCTCGCAGGGTTGCGGTTGTTCCTGAGCTCAGCCAGGGAGCCAACCACCTTATTTACGATGGGCACCATTAACTTGTAGCAGTACTGAACACGGATCTTCAGCAGGTTGGCGTCCTGAAGGCTCACCCCCTGATGCAGGTCACTGGGGCGATACATAAGGTTATCGTTTGGCAATTCGAAGTAACCCAACGCATTCTCCACCCCAAAGCCGCTGGGCGCCAAGGACGCAGCGGAGGGGCTCAGACGTATGATGCGCACATAGTTGTCCACCTCAGATACTGCAGATCGGCGAGCTGTACTGGAAACACCTTCTTTTATATCCGCACGCAGACTATCCAAATTTGACGAGGAGGTAAAAAGTGGCGCCAACCCCCGGACCAGCCCTCGACGCAAGGCGCTATAGGTCCCATGCTCGTTAGCACCCACCCTTGCCGCCTGAAAAGTCGCGTAATTGAGCGTAATCTTTGCTGAATAGATAAAAGCTATTTGAATTGCGCCAAATATAAGCAAAACCAATACAGGAATAACGATCACGAACTCTGTCATCGCCTGCCCCAGAATCGTTGACCGCAGCGGCTTCACGGAGCGACACCCGGCTCTTCTTCCATCTGATCATCCCCAGCACCATCCGGTATTGAGGGAGCAACATCCTGCGGAGCCAGCGCTTTGGCTTGAGCCTCAGTATCGCCATTCGCCTCGGCTTTAGTTTCAACCTCAGGCAACGACAAATGCTGGTCGAAGGGGGCGAGAATATCAGCGACAAGGCGGCGCATCTGCTGGGCATTAGGATCTGCCGGGTCCAGCCGCTCGTGCATACGAATCACCGTTTCCGCCAACATTTGGGCGCGAACATAGGCCAGGTTGTACCAGGCCCGGCTGGATCGAGGATCAAGCGCAAGCGCCTGCTCATAGGCGGCCACTGCCTGATCGTAATTCAGCTCCAACGCGTGGCAGTTACCAATACGCAAATGAAAGCCCGCCTCCTGAGGAAAGCGCTTAACCAACTTTTCGTAGGCGACGCGTGCGCTTGAGCAGTCACCATTAGCGTAAAAAGTATCCGCCTGATCATGAAGTGCAATAGCCTCCTTCGGTGTAATGCCCTGTGCGGCACAACCTCCAAGGATCAGCAGCAGAATCAGACTAAGTATTCGCGCTCGCATTACTCGAATCATCCACCTCGAAAGAATCACCCAACCCAAGACCTATACGCGCTATTTCGCCGCCCAGAAGTTCGACGACGGACGCACCCGCCCAACAGAAACGCAAGCGCCAGGGCGCCACATTGGGAGACAACTGAACTACATTGCCTCTGGCATCCAGAAAAATGGCATCTATTGCGTAGGCCATAAAAAAACAATGTATCGAGTTGCAGGGTGCTATGTGCATCGCCTCGTCGGGGGCCAATTTGGCTCGCCCCAAAAGCCCGCGTGCCCGAAGCATCCAGCTGTCTGCCATCCAGACACTACCCGCCGCCATCTCCTTTCCATCACGACACCAGCGATACCTCGCTCGCCTCACAATCCCCCCTGATCCAAATATTTGACCACGATAGGGAAAAGCAAAATGATGAAGGTTAAGGGAAAAATAAAAATGACCAAGGGAATAATCAATTTGACCGGCGCCTCCATCGCCATCTTTTCGGCGCGCTGAAATCGTTCATTCAGTCTTTGCCTGGCCTGCACCAGGAGGGTCTCTTTCATACTGGAGCCCATTTTTTCCGCCTGAACAACCGCGCGCACAAAAACAGTAATGTCTCTCAAATCAACTCGCTGTGATAGCCGCTCCAGTGCATCTGCGCGAGTCTGGCCCGAACTGATGTCGCGCAGCACTATGCGGAACTCATTGCGCATTGCACCCCGCGGCCCCTTGTCTACTGCCTGCTTAAGCGCGCCAGCAAAGTTTAGGCCCGCGTCGACACACATGGTCAGGTATTCCAGATAGATAGGCAGACTGCGAATCAACTCTGCATCCCGTTTGCGGCGTGTGTCCTTAATCCAGAGATCCGGCAGCATAAATCCAGCCACCATTAATAGTAGATACATCAGCGGATCTGCTCCACCTGAGCCCGCCAACGCCAGCCAGGCCAGCAAGGGGAGCAGTACCACCAAAATAAGCTTGGCAGAAAAGTACTCCTCTGCCGTCAACATAAAACTCACACCATTCTTTTGCAGCATGCTATCCATTCGCGTCAACCAGGAAGCCGGCAGGTTGCTGCCTAAGAAGAAAGTACACACTCGAATCAGCGGCCATATTGGACGCAGGAATGCGGGCGGCGCATCCATATACATGCGCTCTTCGTCAGTTAACATGTATGTAATTGAGGCACCAAATAGAATGAGCGCCACAATACTGGCCGCAACTGAAACACCGGTGAGCAATAGCAATCCTGATTCTGGCATGAGGATACCGCCTAGCTGTCGATACTGGTAATTTTACGAATAAAGACAAAGCCCATAATCTGCATGATGATCATCACCGTTAGCACCATCAACCCCATGCGCGTCGTGTAGAGCTGCTGCATGGACTCAGGCTCAAACACACTGAGAATTAACGCAAGTGCAATAGGCACCAGTGCCATAAATGTTCCCTGGGCACGCCCTTGCGCGGTAAGGCTGTCGATCTTTCCTTCCATAGTGTGCTTGCGCCGCAAGGTGTCGGCCATGCTGTTAATAGTCTCCACGAGATTGCCACCCACCTCACGACTGATACGAATCGCCGAACTGGCCATCACAAAGCTCTGTACCGGCACGCGTCTTTCCAGCTCGATCAGCCCGTCATCCAACGACATGCCCAACTGCATCCGCTTGACCAACAATCCAAATTCCTGATTGATCGGTTTGGGCGATTGGCGTACCAGATCCTGAAAAGCCATATTGAGGCTGGCCCCCGCCTGAAGGCTACTGGACAACATCATAAAAGCATCGGGCAGCTGAGACTCCAATTGACGAAAGCGCTTATTGCGTAACTTGGCCCAGATCATCCCAGGAACAATCAGTAGCACCACAAACACCAAACCGGTGATAACCCAAAGTGCAAAGAGCGCGTGCACCAGCAAGGGAATCAGAATTAACGCTAATAGGTTCAACCAGAACAAGCGCGATGGGTCGGTAAAGATAAACATATCGCCCAGCTCTACTTCAGCACTGGCGGTAAATTTACTTTGATAGAAAGACATGAACTCAGTGGCCTTTTGCGCAGTGAGCCCGGCTACACAGGCGACAGCCACAAATATCAAGAGCACCGCCAAACCAAAGGCGCCTGCACCTAGAAATGCATCCATCATGATTTGAAAATACTCATATCTACTTCAATTCCCCGCTGGCGCAACTCTTCGTAAAACTTGGGCACCAGCCCCGTCGCTACAAATTGGCCGCGTACCCGGCCATTTTCATCAAAACCCTGCTGCTGAAAGCGGAAAATATCGCTTAGCTGAATAGTGCCGGATTCAATGCCGGTAATTTCTGATATGCAACTGATGCGACGCGAACCGTCGCCGTAACGGGTTTGCTGAATGACAATATCTACCGCCGAGGCCACCTGCTCGCGAATCGCAGACACAGGAAGATCCATACCCGCCATCAGCACCATCACCTCCAATCGGCGCAACATATCGCGCGGCGAGTTGGCGTGGGCTGTGGTCAACGACCCATCGTGCCCCGTGTTCATCGCCTGCAGCATGTCCAGCGCTTCGCCTCCACGACACTCACCCACAACAATTCGATCAGGACGCATACGCAAACAGTTTTTCACCAAATCGCGAATGGTCACCGCGCCCTTACCCTCCATGTTGGCAGGCCGTGCTTCGAGCGACACCACATGGGGCTGCACCAACTTTAGTTCCGCCGCATCCTCAACCGTGATTACCCGCTCTTCCGGCGGAATAAAGTTGGAAAGTATATTGAGTAAGGTTGTTTTACCTGAACCCGTTCCCCCCGAAACCACTATATTGCACCGCTCAACAACACAGGTGCGCATAAACTCGACCATGTTCTCGTTAACTGTGCCAAAACGAATCAGGTCGCGGTCGGTTAACTTTCTGTCGGAGAACTTACGAATAGTAATGCAGGGGCCACGCAATGCCAGCGGTGGGATAATCGCGTTCACACGGGAGCCGTCTTTTAGTCGGGCATCCACCATGGGCGAGCTTTCATCGATTCGCCGCCCCAGCGGTGAAACAATGCGCTCAATAGTTGCCATCACCGCGTCATCGCTGGTGAAGGTTACGTCAGTTTTTTCAAGCCGTCCGTCACGCTCAATATAGATATCATCGAAGCTGTTAACCATCACTTCGGTAATGCTTGAATCCGCCAGCAGCTCTTCCAAGGCACCCAGACCAACAGCCTCGTCCAACACAATCTTTTTTAACTTATCGGCATTAATGTCGGCAGGCAGACGATCGGTCATCGAGCTCAGTATGCCCTCGATCAAATCCTGCAGCTGGCCGCGCACCTGTTCGTAACTGAGGTTATCGAGGCTCAGGCGCCGCAGATCCATTTGCTTGAGCAATTGCTTGTGCACAAACTGCGCCCAACTCATATAGTCGGCACGCGTTTGGCGACTGGATGGCCGTGAAGGCTCAGCCTCCGCAACGACTGGTTGAACCTGACTTACGTCAACTGCCCCCACCTGATCGTCGGGACTATAGTCGGCCACTTTCGCAATAAAGCCGCCGAATTCGATAATGTCTTCCGCTTTCAGGGGGCCGTGGCGAGTGATTGCCTTACCGTTGACAGTTACACCAAAGCCGCGACTGATATCCTCGATAAAAACACCGGCCAACTCCTTCTCAAATCGCACATGGCGAGGCGCTACACGCCAGCCACGCACACGCAAGATGACTTCTCGCGAGCGACCCAGCTCACAAGCGTCCGCGCCACAGCGCACCTTTTCCTGCCATTTGCCATCGCGGCTGCTTACCTGGATTTCAAACACAGACACCCCTGGAAATTAACGAATGACTACCTGTAAAAAACATTAGTGCAACAAACCGCGCTTCATGTTTTGTCGATGCCGCTCGACCATGGAATCCGCACGATCCAACAGCTCTTTATTGTCGCCTTCAGCAAGACTTTCCATCACCCTCGGCGTCATAAAAATCACCATTTCAGTCTCACCCGCCGTAAAACTTTTAGAACGGAACAACCAGCCCAGGACCGGAATCTTGGCCAGCCATTTGACGTCGTTATAGGTAATTTGCTCTTCACGCGTAATCAACCCCGAAAGCACCAGGGTTTCACCGGGACGAAGAATCACATCATTTTCTGTCGCACGCTTTTTAAAAGCGGGTTGCCCACCAACGGATTGCGCGAGATCCAGCTGGCTAATAGATACACTGACGCGTGCAACTATGTTGCCATACAGATCCAGGGTGGGCTGCACACCCAGTATTACCCCATAGTCTTTATATTCAACACTTGAGCCGCTGAGCGAACTTGTCACCACCGGCACTTCACCGCCTACCGTAAGGTCAGCCGAACCGCCGCTACGGGCACTTAGCCTTGGCGATGCCAGCACCAATGCAGAGCCTGTTTGCTCCAGAATATTGATACGCGACGCAATATCCGTGACGATTCCAAAGTTAAGTCCACGCGCACCCTCATCAAGATGGCTGTTGTTGGCCGCACTAATATCTGCGGCAATGCTGCCCTTATTTGTCCAATTCTTCCAGTAACGAGCTCTTGGCCCGGCAATATCCGTCTTCTGCCAGTTGATGCCCAGCTCTTCCGTTTTACTGCGATCAAACTCGGTTATCTTTACATCAAAATAAATCATCTTCTGCTCGTAGGGTGTAATGGCGCGCGCCAGAATCAACATGTCCTCGTAGCGCTGCTTAACCAGATTAACGCGATCCAAATCTCGTGCCTCCAGATTTCCATCTACAACAACCCGCCGCCCTACCGTAGTAATCTTAATGCCCGGAATATCTCCCAGCAGGCTTTTGATTTCCAATGACTCACGCCAACCGTTCGAGCTAACCACCACCACCGACATATTTTCCCGACGACCATTGGTAAACCACACCTGCATATTGGTTTCACCGGTGGACTCAGCAGTGAGCACGATTTCGCCGTTCTTCAGCAGGGTTGTGCTGATCATCTTGGACTTGCCGACGGAGATGCGTTCCACATCCGGCGCCGTGAGCACTTTGGACTCGCCTTCATAAAGCGTCAGCACACTGGGCAACACGCGCTTTTGCGCGTGTGCAAATGCCGCTATAAAAAGACACAGGCCTAAAAGCAAGTAACGCATAAATTTCACCTGGATTCTGTTATTTTTCATTGCCTGCATCCTCATTCCAAGCGCACTTTGATTACCGGTTGGATACCTTCTTTCGCAGTACCACCCGGAATAAAGTCCACTGTCGCCGGCTGAGAAGTCCCCGCCGCTTCATCCAGCTGCTGCCTCAGTGCCGCATCCACCAACGCAGCATTTTCCGTTGCAACACTGACACCTTCGGCGATCACATTACCGTTGGCATCAACGATTTTTCCATCGCGCAACTCGCCAATAACCTTGCCCGTCGCATCCACCACTTTGCCATCAACCAGTCGGCCAATGATGTTGCCCCGCGCATCGCGCACCACCTCAGCCAATTCGCCTACCACTTGGCCGCTGGCATCGACAATGGCTTTTTCCACACGACCAATCTGCTGACCATCAGCGCCCACCGCACGGGTTTCAACGCTGCCCAGCAGCTTGCCATCAAGGCCAATGGCTCGGCCGTCCTTATCGACCCGACCAATAACCTCGCCCTTCTCATTCAGGATTTGGCCATTCACGACACGGCCAATCACATTGCCCTGGGCGTCGCGCACTACCTGCTCAACCTGACCAACGACATTACCCTGCTGATCGCGAATGACTTTTTCAACACTACCCAGCACCTGGCCATCCAAGCCCACGGCTTTTCCATCAGCACCAACGCGGCCGATAACTTCGCCTTTGTCATTAACAATTTCGCCGTTAACTACCCGCCCAATAACATTGCCCTGAGCATCGCGCACCACTTCTTCGACGGTACCAACAACCCGGCCAGACGCATCGCGCACCACATCTTTAACCTGCCCAACCACATTGCCCTGCTGATCAGTCATTACCTGTTCAACGTTGCCAAGGCGACGGCCATCAAGACCAACGGCCTGACCACTGGCGTCAACGCGGCCAATCACATTGCCATCCTTGTCCACAACCTGTCCGTTGACCACGCGCCCAATAATATTGCCCTGCGCATCGCGCACCACTTGCTCCATTTTTGTTTGACTGGCTTTGGCGCCGGAACGGGTTAGATCAACCGGATTCCCTTGCGCATCCAAGGCAACATTTTTTTGCACAGTGCCTATCACGCGACCATCAAGACCAACGGCGCGACCCGATGCATCCACACTGCCAATCACATTGCCCTGGGCATCAACAATTTTTCCGTCGACAACACGGCCTATCACATTGCCTTGCGCATCACGCACCAAATCCGCCGTTTGGGTCACGCGCAATAGTGGATCGTCTGCGGCAACGTTACGTACCACCTGCCCCAGAGGCTTGCCATCCAGGCCTACGGCCTGACCATTGACGATTTTGCCGATGATATTGCCATTGGCATCCACCACATTGTCACCAACGATGCGGCCTATCGGCTTGCCCGTTGCGTCCAACACCAAGTCAACCGCTTCTGGCCTGTCTTTTTCCAACAAGCTGGTTGCGCCCAGGTAATCGTAACCCGCCAAGCTCGAGTCATCCGGATGGCGCAGTACAGCAAACAGCGATCCCGTCTGCTGAGCCAACTCCACGCGGGCAACCTGGCGCGGCGTAAGGTGCAAGGTGACAATGGTGAATTCCATATCAAAACCATCGATGGAATTGCGCGTTTGGCTGCGCTCATAGCGCCTGCCTGTGTAATCCTCACGCCCCGCCGATAGCACCGTCACGCGTTCAAGCACCGGCATAATGACTTCTTCCTTGGCTTCGTCTTCATTGCGCTGCGCATCAACCACGCCCAATTTCCCGAGCTCAAATTTCCCCATCAGGTCAATCGTATCGCCAGGTCGCAAAAGCCCGTCGAATGAATCAATCTTTGAAACACGAATACTCATGGCGCGGCGACCCAGATCCAGGTTCTCCGAAAACTTTTCCGCAGCGCGCCCAGTGATAAATTCCCAGGTAATTGGCTTGCCCGCTTGCACGGGTGACATCAGCGTACGATTGATTACTTTTTGGTAGTCTTCGGCGGCGATATAGTTTGAGGGTACAAAGCGGGCGGGCATTACCAGGCGCCCGATAGAATCCAGCGTGATCACTTCACCCTTGGCCATGTCTCTGCGCGGCACGACGACGGCGAGAGTCTCTTCAACAACCGGCTGGTTGGCGAGACGATATTTGTTTTCGATTTGCTTTAGGTAAAATACCACCAAAAAAGCGGCAAGCAGGCCACAAACCACGGCGATGACAAACAGGCGGGTTCCCGACATCTGTTTCATTCAATTCCCCCAAGAGCTGCTTTAGCAGCGATTTATTTTTCACTTTCCCTGCAGAACGCCAAGCCCCCCCTTTAGGGTGCAGCGACTGTTCTGACAGATACACAATCATTGGGCCAAGCGGGCTGCCCATTCACAAATGTTTGCTCTACATAATGAGAGTTGCGCTGGCGTCCAAGAAAGGGGCTGGTCGATGGATCTGTATCAAACAACATCTCCACTTGCGCCGCGTAGCGCTCTTCTTCACTTAAATCCGGATCAAGCCCTGAATCCCAGTCATTCGCCATGACAGCGCAGTAACCTAACTCAGGCCAATAAACCACCTCACCTGCTGGCTCTGTGGGCACAAAACTCGCCGTTATACTTACCGGATAGTAATAGCCGTTAACAATGCGTCCGCCGTCCAAAGCACCGGTCCGGGTTTCAACTTCATAGGTGGGCGCAAGACAATAGCCACTAATGTTTGCTTCCTGTAAATTCAGTGAGTTGACGAATGTTCCGCTGACCTCACTGCGATAGCCAAAGCCGTAGACCTGGCCTGTACCGCAATCAACCACCGCTTGCATTTGCAAGATATTACCTTCTTCATCGCGCACAACCCGCCGCTCAACCACACCCACAGGTGCACCACTGACCGGTACAAAAATACCTGTTTCACTGTTGTAGGTGCCCACCACATTACCGTTGGCATCAACGACGTTATTGCCCTCAAGTAAGCCGTAGGTTTCCGTGCCCAGTGGATTAGTGATTTCAGTCATCTGCCGAATGCCGTCTTCACCCACCTCGCCAGGCCCGCCACCACCGTCGGTATCACCATCTGGCGAATCGTCATCATCCTCTGGCCATTCGGGCGGTGGTGCCGGGCTGTAAGACTTGCCATAGTCCTGCACTGCCGTAATTGAGTTTGAATATCCATCCTGCTTGTCGTGCATCACCGTCAGCAGGTATTCGATGCAATCCTCATACTCGTCAGGACAGGCGCCGTTATTGAGCACCAAGAGGCCAGTGACAAAAGCCGCTGTGACAATGGTGTACTCCACCATCGCCTGCCCGAGTTGGCGCCACATCAACGCACCTCCACCTGATTAATTAAAATCTGGGTAGCATCCGGTGCCTGGGTGATGATGATATTGCTTTCATTCAGGCGTTTGCGAAACACGAGAACCGCGTGATTTCCCTCGCGAAAATTATTTTCCAGCGCCCAGCCATCAGCTTGCATATTCGATCGGTAATAGTTGACGAGCTGATCAACCGAACTATCGCTGGTTAAAAGTGTAACGCGACCTTTTTTAGGGCCATCTTCCGTTTTCATGTCCGACACGACAAAGGTACCCGAGGGCAAGCGAAGATCCTGTCCCAATTCAGCGCCCGGCTGAAGTTGGGGCACATTGCTGATAACCAAACGCCCAAAGGTGCCAGCGCCCGGCATTTCGGCGTACTGCACCGTCATCAAACATTTTTTGGTCAGTGTGCTGATTTGGCGCCAGGCACCGAGGTGGCTATCCACAGTCGCATTGCGCCATTGTTGGCGGTAGTAGCCAACAACCTGCTCTGCCGAGGCTTCAACGTTAAAATTGCGCACCATCATCGGCCGGTCGTTGTACATCACGTTATCCATTACCGTTTGCACACGCATATCCGGCATCACGGGAAAGTCATCGTAGTCACAGTTGGCATTCGCCATGGCAGCGTAGAAGAAGCTGATACCCAGCGTCAGGCGCAGAAAACTATTCATCGTAGTAACAATAGCCTCCGTCACAGGTGACGTCCAAAGGTACCCCATCAACCGCTGGCATAGGCTCGATACCCACAGCACCAAAATCCAGACGGTAGATGGCGCTGATGGTTGGACCGCCCTCGAGAATACTGGCGGCGGTTTTCAACACGTCAAACAAAGGCATGTCGAACATATTGCTCAAAACAAGATTATCGGTACGATCCTGATAGTAGGCTTCGCTTTGCACGCTCCAGCCGTCACTTAAAATGCCTGATCGGCTCGTAAGCACCCCATCCCATACTTGAAAAACGGAATCCTCAATTCCCTTGCCCCACTGACCGTCTTCTCTATCCCATACGCCCGTACCGCCACCATGGGCATTGGCTTTGTTCAAGGTTGTTTTAACGACGGGAGCGTAATAGCCATCACGGTTAAAATCAATTTTAAGGAACCGATCATCCCCTCCAACAAAACTTAATAATCCGCTAATCGGCGTGGTGATTGTGTCCAGCGCGTTGGAAACCGTATCAACAATCGCGTAGGAAATGCCTGGTGTCCGCTGTTCAGTTAGAGATTCAACGGTGGTGCCTTGGTACATGGACTCTTTGGATTGCACGTAGGTCCAAATAGGGCTTATAGCTCCCGTCGCAGCCTGAGTATCTTCCTCGGTAACCAGCGTTGGAATATTTCGTCCTTGTCGATTAAAAAAGCGGTTGTGCATGGAATTGATGACTTCGTTGGTCGGCCGCACCGCAACACTTTCAAACTCGGCAGAGCTGATCGCGAAATCGCGATGATTGGGGTCCGAATTATCAACCCCCCCCAACCACACCGTGCGCTCCCAAGCCACATAACGCGATGCCTGCTGATTTTGAAACTGCATATCCATGATCTTGCCAAACATCGGCACAGTGACAAACAACACCAAAAATACAAAGGCAACAGAGACCACAAACTCCGTCATCGCCTGACCCGCTTGCCGAGACGCCAGGATCGAACTCTTAGGCATAAACCCGCTCACGGCAAAAACTCCTCTAACTCACCCACCACCGCATCGACGGTAAAGTCCACCACCTGACTGCCCGCATCACGAACCGGGCCCTCAACAAAGCTGCCCCAGGGCGGCCCTATTTGCTCGAGCAAATAGTCAATGCCCGACTGCACCAGCTTTTCACCAATTGCGCGCAACAACCAATCAATCATCCCGAGCGCGGTAGATCCCAGGCCTTCAAACATCTCGCGAAAGTCGATATCCCCGGTCGCAATCAGGTAAGCAATTTTGCTGGGTTGACGCAGGCGGGCATCCCAAAACGGACTGAACAAACTCGCTGGCTCTGCGCTGCCATCGGCGGTTGTTTGCATAGGATTCGCAAAATAGGTTTCTGCAGAGCTGATGGTCATCATCGGCCGTCCATCGCCCCAGACGAATCGTTGGTAAGCCGCCGCAAAATCTGTGCCCTCGGCACGGGAATGGGTTTCGGCATCGAAGCGGGTAAAGTGCAACTCACTGTTCGGGTCATCCCAATCACTGGACTCTCCTCGAATATTGAAGGTATTCGAGTCGCTGGTTTTGACTTCATCCAGGCTCTTGGCGACTGCAATCGTAAATTCGTAACTGCGACCGGTTTGCTGAAAGTTGTTACCCAAGGAAAAGAAAGACGGTGGGCCGGCATAGCTATCCGTGACATCCGCGGACGTTCTAGCGCCATACATACCAGGCGCCAATTGTGGCGAGGCCTGACCCCAAAAAAGCGCCTGAGCGTGAAAACCGTCAAAGGCTCCTCGATTTACAGGACCATCCCCGCCTCCGTAACGTCCGTTACTATCCATAAATGGGAAGCCCCATTGCGGGAGAAATTTCTTTGCATGAGCATTTTCGCTAACTACTTGGTGGGTAGCGCCCGCCAGAGGAAAGCCAATAGGCAAAGAAAAATCGATATCCAATAACGTCCAATCGTTGCAGCCAACTATTGGCAAGCAAAGCTCGATATTGACATAGAGACCAATGTCAAACTGAACACCAAAGGAGGTTACATCAATTGAATGCCAGCCCAGCTTGGCGATATCCGCATCTGTGGCAATTTCAGAGTTCGCTTGATAAACCGTGCCGCCATCATTTTTTAGACCGGCACCAAAACCAAGATCCAGATCAATAGTTAAAGTAATAATCCCAAGAGAGAGCTTTAACTCCGGGATGGGAACATCAACATAAGGAAACAGGCTCCAGTGGCGATCTCGGGTAAATTCCTCGCGGTTTTTGTTCACAATGGCCGCATAGCGCTTATAGGCCTCGATGGCTTGGGCCTCTGCGTTCTCGCCAGTATTCATATTGCTACCGGCACCACCACTGGTATTTTTCGCTTTCTTTTTGCCCAAGCCTGGAGAGTTGTCATTGATCATATTCTCCAACTCACCCACCTGGCTGGCGAGAAAATCTTCCGCCAAAGCCTCTGCTTCGTCGGCACTCGCTTCGTCCGCCATGGCATTGCGAGCCAGGGACTTGAGATTGGTCGGGCTAAAGTTTTCACCGAAGTAGGTAAGCAGGGTATTTTGTGTAAAGAAGTACCATCCAATGGCCGGGATATACATTTGCGGTCGATCGGGATCTCGCTCGTGATCTTTAACCACCTGCAGATTCACCTCTACCTGCGCAGCCAAGGTGGCCACTGCAAAAATCTTCTGAAAAACCCCCAGCGCTGAGTTGAAATAGGAAACTACCGTTGGCCAGGTCTCCACCATAAATTTGGCGGCAACAGACACCACGTTGCCCATGACCGCATAGGGAATAGTGACTGTTTGGAGCACATCGCTGAAGGTGGTGGGAGATGGGGGAGCGACAGGGAAACGATAGAGTGGATAACTGGTGAAGGCACCAACGTCCCGGTAGTGCTTTGCCCAGGACAAGAGTGCCACCATCTGGCCAATGGAGACCTCGTTGGCTACCATGGCCCGATTGGTGTAGGCGATAAAGTTTTGGTTGCGCGCCGCTAACTTGGCCTGAGAGTAAACGGAGGCGTCCGCCGTGTTTTCAAGTTGCACCCGATGATTGACCAGCTGCCCTTGATTGAACAAGGCCAGCAGCGCCATAAGCACTACGGCCAAAAAGAGCAGGCCAAAAACCATGGCCTGCCCTTTTTGGCCAGCAGCAACCATCCCTTGATTTCTCACGGGTTGTTAGCTTTACAAGGAAAAATGACTCGCCGATTATCGGGAGTCTTGATCCTGGCCAAAATTGCCTAAAGTGTAGTTGTTTCCCGCTTCGGTCTGAGCATCGGCACCTGTTGTTGCCGCCTGATCGGCGGAGTTCTGGCCACCCAGCTCGGCGGCCATATCGCCAACCTGGCCACGAACTGTATCACCAAATAGGTTGTAAACAGCGATAGCTGCGATGGCAATCAGCGCAACAATAATGATGTACTCGGTCATCCCTTGACCCATTTGCTGAAGGCGTTTTTTGATATTCATAGAAAACCCCATAGACGTTAATTTTTTATAAAGGATGACTGGAGCGTGCATGGATCACATTACGCGCAGTAAGCAGAGCTTAGCAGATGTTAGGATTTTCATAATACTTATTTTTAATCTTAACGGGCGTCTAATTACTTATTTGCATAAGGAGACTTGACTCAATAGCAACCACAAACAAAAAGGCCGCACATATGTGCGGCCTTTTTGTAACCAATGCAGACATCAGGCTTACTGGATGATTTTAGCCACCACACCAGCACCCACAGTACGGCCACCTTCGCGAATCGCGAAGCGCAGACCTTCTTCCATCGCAATCGGGTGGATCAGGGTAACCGCCATTTGGATGTTGTCACCCGGCATTACCATTTCCACACCTTCCGGCAATTCACAAGCACCGGTTACGTCCGTGGTACGGAAGTAGAACTGCGGACGGTAGCCTTTGAAGAACGGGGTGTGACGACCACCTTCTTCTTTGGACAGTACGTAGACTTCCGCCTGGAACTTGGTGTGCGGAGTAACCGAACCTGGCTTACACAGAACCTGACCACGCTCAACTTCGTCACGCTTGGTACCGCGCAGCAGTACACCCACGTTCTCACCGGCACGGCCTTCGTCCAGCAGCTTGCGGAACATTTCAACACCGGTACAGGTGGTTTTGATGGTGTCTTTCAGACCAACGATCTGGATTTCTTCACCGACCTTGATCACGCCACGCTCTACACGGCCAGTTACCACGGTGCCACGACCAGAGATGGAGAATACGTCTTCTACCGGCATCAGGAAGGGCTGGTCAATGGCACGCACTGGCTCAGGGATGTAGCTGTCCAGAGCTTCTACCAGCTTGCGCACAGCAGAGGTGCCCAGCTCGTTGTCGTCCTGGCCATTCAGGGCCATCAGCGCAGAGCCCGCAATGATCGGGGTGTCGTCACCGGGGAAGTCGTAGTTGGACAGCAGCTCGCGCAGCTCCATTTCGACCAGCTCCAGCATTTCGTTGTATTCGTCGGTACCTACACCGCCACAGTCTTCAGCCAGCAGGTCAGCCTTGTTCAGGAAGACCACGATGTAGGGTACGCCTACCTGACGAGACAGCAGGATGTGCTCACGGGTTTGTGGCATAGGACCGTCGGTCGCACCACACACCAGGATAGCGCCGTCCATCTGGGCAGCACCGGTAATCATGTTTTTCACGTAGTCGGCGTGACCCGGGCAGTCTACGTGGGCGTAGTGACGGCCAGGTGAGTCGTATTCAACGTGAGAGGTGTTGATGGTGATACCGCGCGCTTTTTCTTCCGGCGCGTTATCAATACCGTTGTAATCAACGAAAGCTCCGCCCCAGGTTTCAGCACACACTTTGGTCAGCGCCGCTGTCAGGGTGGTTTTACCGTGGTCTACGTGACCAATGGTGCCCACGTTGACGTGGGGCTTGTTACGTTCAAACTTTTCCTTCGCCATTGCGAGCGCCTCCTCAGACAATTAATAAAGAACAAAAACCACAGATAATAAACGGCCGCGAGAGCAAGGGCTCCCGCAGCAGATTTATGGAGCTCATGAGCAGATTCGAACTGCCGACCTCACCCTTACCAAGGGTGTGCTCTACCAACTGAGCTACATGAGCCTAAACCCTGAAACCGGCAATCGCTGGAGCGGGTAGCGGGAATCGAACCCGCGCCATCAGCTTGGAAGGCTGAGGTTCTACCATTGAACTATACCCGCCGAACCCGTCC
>CBFGWO010000052.1:0-20510 GCA_965652595.1 uncultured Cellvibrio sp.
GTGCGTTTTAACCACGTTAATCCGCCCTTGTCTGCCAATGCCTATACTCCGGCCTTGGCGGAGCAGCACAAAAATCTGATCAAGGGTATTGTTGAGGCCTACCTGGAAGAGGTGCCGCTGGAGCAGCGTGGCGGTATTACTGTTTGGGGTATTGCAGACGCGGATAGCTGGATTGTTCCGCTCTACGGTCGCCCGGACTGGTCGCTGTTCTTCTTCAACGACATGAGCCCAAAACCGGCATTACAAGGTTTTGCGGATGCGTTGATGGCGGAGTAATTTCCGCGCGATAAAGCGCGTGTCAGCGCAATTAAAAATGCCGGGCTCAGTGATGGGTCCGGCGTTTTTTTATGGTCTGTGGTTATTGCGTCAGGCACGCCGGATCAAAGGCGTAGAGCCCGTCCAGCCAATCGCAAACTTCCTGGGCGCAGGGCTCAGAACTCGCCCACTGGCCGTAGCGAGTCTTTAATCGCTGCTTTTCCCCATCAGTTAACTTATCAAGCCCTTGATCCTGAAAAAGTGCAGTGTCTTCTATTAACGCCTCAGCCAGGTCTGGACGGCATAGCGCCTCACAAGCGGCAATAAAAGCGCTATCGGGATTGTACGCGGCGCCGTCCTGATAGGCGCGCGGCAAAGTCAGCAATGGAATCTGCGAAAGCCAGGCCTGGTTCATGGGGTTTACCGCATGGCCCGAGATCCAGGGCGCGAGTTGCGCGTACGATGAATCCTGCTGCGCGCCACCAAAGGCGCGCAACTGCAAGAGTTTGGCTTTGGCGGCGCCGTCATTGACCGGATAGTTGTCCCACAAAAATACCCGGCGTTGGAGCAGCTGGTTGATCTCTTGTATATGGTTCACCGGGTATTGATCAGAGCAAACCCTGGGCCCGGTCCAAAAAATCTCGATAGCTTTATCCAGTCCGCGCCCCACATCCTCCCAATAGCCGCTGGGTTTTTGACCAAATACCTTGTTCAAAATCGGATCAAAGCTGTAATAGCTCGGGCAAAAAATAATCTGTTGTGCGCAGCTTTGCTCAGCTGCCAGGTGTACCAGGTCGATTTGAATCTGGGCCAGTTGTGGCAGGTCGCCGCGCATGTCGTCGAATAGCAGGCAGAGAATATCCGGCTTGAGTGTGTTTAGTTCGCGCACCTTGTGCACTAACGCCGCGCGGGCTTCCGCTCCGGGGTTAAGGTGAATTTCAAAGGGGCTAAGCCCCAGCCCGAATTGCACCTGTTGATCGCGGTAGTGGTCGCGCAATTGTGCCAATTGAGTGTAATCAGCCGCAGGCCAGGGCTCCTGCCAGCGACGGCGCAAAAAGGCGTCGCTTTTGGGGGCGTAAAGGTAAAAGTCGTAGCCAGCCTGAGCGAGAAAACCGGCGTAGGCCTGGCGCGCATCCCAGGCCCAGGGGCGGCCAAAAAAACCTTCGATAACGCCGAGGGGAGGAGGGGCAGCAGGCTTCACAGGCTAAAGGCTCTTATCAGGGTTTTTGGGGGTGAGTGGGTTGCGGGCGAGCATAGCATTTGATCAGCGATTTTGCCTTTGCATTGCCTGGCCCCGAGCGTCGGTTTCATTGACACCCAGAGGCTATCTGCCTATGATAGCGGCCTTTTTGAGCCGCCCAAATTGGCTAATTTTCCCCGGTCGGCGAGCCCTTTCCCGTTACTTTCTGAGCCAATGCAGCCAGGTGATTCCGCCCGCGAGGCAGGTGTCGCCAATGCCTTCGCCAGCCAGTAAACGGGCGCTGAGTCAGGCGGTCAACGGGCGTCGACCACTTTAGCAAGGCTTTCAGCAATGCCGCGTAGCAGGGCGCAGATCCGCACCGGTGATGTTGTCACAGCTGTTTAACGACAGGATCAACCCTATATGAGCACCCACTATTCTGATTATTGCGGGGTACAGCATGACTAACCCCACCCGTTTCTCTTCCTGGCAGCACCTGGCTCAGCACGCCCAAACCCTCAAGCAGGCTCACCTTAAAAATCTTTTTCAGGAAGACCCGGCCCGCTTCGACAAATTCTCCATCGAACTGCCCCAGTTCCTGTTTGACTACTCTAAAAACCTGATTACCGATGACACCAAAGCGGGCCTTTTGGCGCTGGCGCGTGAGGCTCAGGTTGAGAGCTGGCGCGATAAGATGTTTGCCGGTGAGCACATCAATGCCACCGAAGATCGCGCGGTGATGCACGTCGCCCTGCGCGACCGCTCTACCAAGCCCATCATGATCGACGGCCTGGACGTTCGCCCGGCGATCAATGCCGAGCTGGAGCGGATGCGCAAGCTGTCCGAGTCGGTACGTTCCGGCCAATGGCGCGGTTACACCGGCAAAGAAATTACCGATGTGGTGAGCATAGGTATCGGCGGTTCCAACCTGGGCCCCTTGATGGTGACCGAAGCGCTTAATGCCTACAGCGATGGCCGTTTGCGCATGCACTATGTGTCCAACGTGGATGGCGTGCAGATCGCCGAAGTATTGGATGGCCTCAACCCCGAAACCACGCTCTTTGTGATTTCCTCCAAAACTTTCACCACCCTCGAAACCATGACCAACGCCAAAACCGCCGAAGTCTGGTTTATGGCAGCGGCGGGCGACAAGGCGGCGATTGCCAAGCACTTTGTGGCTGTATCCACCAATCGCAAACTGGTGACGGCTTTTGGTATTGCCGAAGAGAATATTTTTGATATGTGGGACTGGGTGGGTGGTCGCTTCTCGCTCTGGTCCGCCATTGGTCTGCCCATTGTGCTTTCGCTCGGCTTTGAGCGTTTTGAAGAGCTGTTGCAGGGCGCCTACGAAATGGATCAGCACTTTTTGAGTGCGCCACTTGAGCAAAATGCGCCGGTGATGCTGGCATTGGTTGGCATTTGGAACCGCAACTTCCTCGGCTACCCCGCCCATGCGCTTCTGCCTTACGACCAGTGTTTGCACCGTTTCCCGGCTTATATGCAACAGGCGGAAATGGAGAGCAATGGCAAGTCGGTCAACTGGGCCGGTGAAGCCCTGAGCTACGCCAGCGTGCCTTTGGTGTGGGGCGAAGTGGGCATTAACGGCCAGCACGCCTTCTACCAGATGCTGCACCAGGGCACGGATATTATCCCCGCCGACTTTATCGGTTCTGTAACGCCCAACCGCGAAGTGGCCGGGCATCACGATGCGCTTATGGCCAACTTCTTCGCCCAGTCCCAGGCCATGATGCTGGGCAGCGACGCCGACCAGGTGCGTGCTGAATTGACCGCCAAGGGCCTGCCGGAAGCGCGTATCGCGGAACTGATTCCGCAAAAAATTCATCGCGGCAACCGCCCCACTAATACCCTGTTATTGCACAAGGTTGATGCCCGCAGTTTGGGCGCACTGATTGCGCTCTATGAGCATAAGATTTTTGTGCAGGGCATCATCTGGGGCATCTACTCCTTCGACCAATGGGGTGTGGAGCTGGGCAAGGTACTGGCGACGGGAATTCAGGCGGAACTGGCACCGGAAAACACCCCCGGCAGCCACCACGATGCCTCCACCCGCCATTTGATAGACTTTTACAAAAAACATCGTCGCGGCTAAGCGCCCAGACCCTTCGGGCTACAGGATTGGCTCGAAATGTGAATAGCTAAATGCCAAGAATATAAAGGACAAAAAAACAATATTTCGGCTGTTGGGAGTGAGAGAGCACCGGGATCTTGAGCGGCAAAGTACCGCGCAAGACAGGTGAAAATCGCCAACACAAATCGCAGCCTGTGTGTGAGGCGGGCCTTGGCCCAACGCCCGCAGGCGCGTTTGATTCCATCTGCAGCGAGGGACTCTTATGGGAGATCCTCGCTGGAGTCCGTGGCAGCCTTATATCGAACAATGGTATTCCAATGACCGACCCTAGACTCGTCAAAATTACCGAGCGAATTATTGCCAGGAGTCGCGACACCCGCGCCGCCTACCTCGAAAAAGTGGCCAAAATGCGCAGCAATGGCCCGGCGCGCAAGCGTCTTTCCTGCGGCAACCTGGCCCACGGTTTTGCCGCTTGCAACAAAGACGACAAGCTGGCCCTGGCCGAAGGCGAAGCACCCAACCTGGGTGTGGTCTCTGCCTATAACGAGATGCTCTCCGCTCATGTGCCCTATGGCACCTATCTGGAGCCCATCAAGCGCGCTGCCCATGCGGTGGGTATGACCGCCCAGTTCGCCGGCGGTGTGCCTGCCATGTGCGATGGTGTGACTCAGGGTCGCGATGGTATGGATCTGTCACTGTTCAGCCGCGACGTGATCGCCATGTCCACGGCCATTGCGCTGTCTCACGATATGTTCGATGGCGCCATGTATCTGGGTATTTGCGACAAGATCGTCCCCGGCTTGTTGATCGGCGCGCTCTCCTTTGGCCAGTTGCCTGGCATCTTCGTACCCGCTGGCCCCATGACCCCCGGCCTGCCCAACGCCGAAAAAGTGCGCGTGCGCCAACTGTTTGCCGAAGGCAAGGTGGGTCGCAAGGAGCTATTGGATGCCGAAAGCGCCTCCTACCACAGCGCGGGCACCTGTACCTTCTACGGCACGGCCAACTCCAACCAGATGCTCATGGAAATCATGGGCGTGCACCTGCCGGGCAGTTCCTTTGTTAACCCGGATACGCCCCTGCGCCATGCCTTGACCGATGAGGCGGTTTACCAACTGGCGCGCATCACCCGGGAGAATTACACCCCCCTGGCGGAGATCATTGACGAGAAGGCCCTGATTAACGGCATGATCGGCCTGCTGGCAACGGGTGGTTCCACCAACCACGCTATTCACATCATGGCCATTGCCCGCGCGGCAGGGGTTGTTGTGGATTGGCAGGATCTTTCGGATTTGTCTGATATCATTCCGCTCCTTTGTCGCATCTATCCAAATGGTCTGGCGGACATTAACCGCTTCCAGGCCGTGGGTGGCATGGGCTTTTTGATGCGCGAACTGCGCGTCGCTGGCCTCTTGCACGATGATGTGAAAACCGTGATGGGCGAGGGCGGTTTGGCGCCCTACACCAAAGAGCCCTTCCTCGAGAACGGCAAGCTGGTGTGGCGCGATGCCCCCACCACCAGCCTCGACGATTCGGTGTTGCGCCCTGTGGCCGCACCTTTCAGCCCTGAAGGCGGTATGAAATTGCTCAAGGGCAATATAGGTCGCTCGGTGATCAAGGTGTCTGCGGTTAAGCCCGAATACCGCAAGGTCAAGGCGCCTGCGGTGGTCTTCGAAACCCAGGATGGCCTGCAAAAGGCGTTTAAAGCCGGTGAGTTGGATAAAGATTTTATTGCCGTGGTGCGTTTCCAGGGCCCCAAGGCCTGCGGTATGCCAGAGCTGCACAAACTGACCCCGCCGCTGGGTGTTTTGCAGGATCGCGGTTTCAAAGTCGCGCTGGTTACCGACGGGCGTATGTCCGGTGCATCGGGTAAGGTGCCTGCTGCCATCCATATGACACCAGAAGCACTGGATAACGGCCCTATCGGCCTGATTCGCGATGGCGACATGATCGAACTGGACGCCGAAGCCGGAACCCTTGAAGTGCTGGTGAGCGCCGAAGAACTGGCCAAACGCCAACACGCTCTGCCGGATCTGGCGGCCAGCCAGGAAGGTATGGGGCGTGAACTTTTTGCTCCTTTCCGCGCCGCCGTGGGTGCCGCCGAAGAGGGCGCAACCGTATTCCGCTGGTAAACCAGCGATGCATAACAAGCCGATCTGGGTCGGCTTGAACACAAGACAGTGACAACAGGACTACTCCATGCTCGAAGCCTTTGATTTTGTCATTTTTGGTGGTGCCGGTGATCTGGCTCTGCGCAAACTGGTTCCCGCTTTTTACCGCGCTCACCGTGCTGGTGAGCTGCCTGAGGGCGCGCGCATTATTACCACCTGCCGTAACACCCAGATGGTGAATGAGTACAAGGACAAGGTGCGCGAAGCCGCGCAAAAGCACCTGCGCAAAGGCGAGTTTGTTGATGCTGATTGGGATAAATTTGCTGAATGCATCTACCCCATCTTTTTGGATATCGCTAAAAAAGATGACAACTGGACCGAGATGGGCAAACTGCTCAATAACGGTGGTAATCGGCAGCGGGTTTTTTACCTCTCCACGCCGCCGTCCGTGTTCAGTATCTGTTGTAAACACCTGTCCGAAACTGGATTGATCACCGGCACATCCCGCGTTGTGGTTGAAAAACCCCTGGGTTACGACGCTGCCAGCGCCGAAGAAATTAACAGCCAGATCGCCGAATACTTTGACGAAAACGCCATCTTCCGCATTGACCATTACCTGGGCAAAGAAACCGTACAAAACCTGATGGCGCTGCGTTTCGCCAACGGCATGTTCGATCATCTGTGGGATGCGAAAACCATTGATCATGTGCAAATCACCATCGCCGAAACCGTGGGCCTGGAGGGCCGTGCCAGCTTTTATGACGGTGCTGGCGCCCTGCGCGATATGGTGCAAAACCACATTATTCAGTTGCTTTGTCTGGTGGCGATGGATTCGCCCAACAAGATGACCGCTGAGCGTATTCGTGCGGAAAAAATCAAAGTGCTTGAATGCCTGCGTCCGCTGACCGGCAACGCCGTAAAATTCAATACCGTGCGCGGCCAGTATTCTGCGGGCGAAATGGACGGTAAACCTCTACCCAGCTACCAGGAAGAACTGGGCAGTTCCAGTTCCACCGAAACCTTTGTGGCGATTCGCGCCCACATAGACAATTCCCGCTGGGCTAACGTGCCTTTTTACCTGCGCACCGGCAAACGCATGAAAAAGCGCTTTGCGGAAATCGTTATTCAGTACAAAGATGTGGCCCATCGCGTTTATCCGGATACAGCGGGCAACACCGTGCCCAATCGTCTCGTCATACGCCTGCAACCGGAAGAAAGTATCAAGATCATCATGATGTCGCGCAATCTGGAAAAGCGCGAAACTGAGCTGCGTCCGGTGGTGCTCAACTTCAACTTCGCCGACACCTACAAGGATTTCTTCAGTGATGCCTATAAGCGTTTGATGCTGGATGCAGCGGCGGGCGACGCCAGTCTGTTTATTCATCGCGCTGAGGTGGAAGCCGCCTGGGGCTGGATTGATCCGATTATGGAAGCCTGGAAACGTCCGGAAAATAACCCCCACTTCTACCACGCCGGTGGTTGGGGGCCGCGCGCTGCCGAAGAACTGATCCACGCCGATGGTCGCAGCTGGTTCAACATCGACGATCTGGAAGTGAAGGACGAACACTGATGGCGATTGAAAAACTCTTTGAAGACCGCGCCAGCATGATCGCGGCGCTGCAAGCGGAATGTGTTTCAGCCTTGCAAGCCGCGCTGGATGAGCGCGGTGAAGCCAGTTTTATGGTGTCCGGTGGAGGCACGCCCGAGCCGCTGTATCGCAGCCTGAGCGAGGTAGCGCTGGACTGGCCATCTGTTTATGTGGCATTGGTTGATGAGCGCTGGGTGGATTTCGAACACGATAAAAGTAACGAAGCTTTTACCGTGAAAACTCTGATGCAAAACAAAGCTGCTGCCGCCAACCTGATTGGTATGAAAAATTCAGCAGTGACGGCGGCCGAGGGCCTCGCCGATTGCGAAAGTGTTTACCAGCAACTGGCCCAGCCTTTTGATATGACCATTCTGGGCATGGGTTCCGATGGTCATACAGCGTCGCTTTTCCCGCATGCCGTTGGCTTGATGGATGCGTTGAATCCCGAAGGCGAAGCCCTGTGTGCGGCTATCACTGCTCACCAGAGCGAAGTCACTGGCGCTATTACCGAGCGCATGACCTTGACACTCGCGGGCTTGCTGCGTTCGCGCCGTCTGGTGTTGTTGATTACCGGCGAAGAAAAATTGCGCGTGCTGCGTGAAGCCCAGGCAGGCTCGGATATTGAAGCCATGCCGATTCGCGCTGTGTTGCAACAGGATCGCGTGCCGCTGGAAGTTTACTGGGCACCCTAAACCAAATATTGAATGAGGAAAACGCTGTGGGCTTAGCCATTAATGAAATTTTAAAAGTCGCTCCCGTGGTGCCAGTGATGGTGGTGGAGCGTATCGAAGACGCCGTGCCTCTGGCCACTGCACTCTACAACGGCGGTTTGAAAGTGCTGGAAATTACCCTGCGTACCCCCTGTGCGCTGGATGCTATCACCGCCATGGTGGAAGCCCTGCCGGAAGATGCTGTGATTGGCGCAGGCACCATCATCACACCAAAAGATCTTGAAGCAGCGGTTAAAGCCGGTTCAACTTTTCTGGTCAGCCCCGGCACCACCCCAGCTTTGATCGAGGCGGCAAAAAGCTCGCCTGTGCCACTGCTCGCGGGTGTTGCCACACCGACCGAAGCCATGAACCTATATGTGCAGGGTTTTACTCACCAGAAATTTTTCCCGGCGGAAGCAGCTGGTGGTGTGCCCATGCTGAAGTCCATTGGTGGTCCTCTGCCGCAAATTACTTTTTGCCCTACCGGCGGCATAGACCTGGCCAAGGCACCCAGCTACCTGGCACTGCCTAACGTGGCCTGTGTTGGCGGCACCTGGATGGCACCCAAAGAATTGATGAAAGCGGGACGTTGGGACGAGATTGAACGCCTTGCGCGCGAAGCCGCCAGTCTGTCGCGCTAAGCGACGGAACAGATTCCGCAAAAAACGTTTTACATTATTAGCCCGCGCACGCGGGCCAACTTTTTAATCCAGGAGACAGCAATGACTATTCGAGTGGCAATTAACGGTTATGGTCGCATTGGTCGCAATGTTCTGCGCGCCCTTTACGAATCTGGCAAGCGCGAACAAATTCAGATCGTCGGTATCAACGATCTGGGCGATGCCAAACTCAACGCCCACCTCACCAAATACGATTCAGTACACGGTGCTTTTAACGGCAGCGTGGTGGTAGAAGGCGACCAGATGATCGTTAATGGCGACGCCATCCGCATCACCTCCGAGCGCGACCCGGCAAAATTGCCCTGGGCTGAACTCAAAGTAGACGTGGTTTACGAGTGCACCGGTATTTTCACTAGCAAGGAAAAAGCGGGCGCGCACCTGACCGCCGGCGCCAAAAAAGTCATCATCTCTGCACCGGGCACCGACGTGGATGCCACTGTAGTATTTGGCGTAAACCACAAGGTGCTCAAAGCCACCGATACTGTGATCTCCAACGCCTCTTGCACCACTAACTGTCTGGCACCGGTTGCCAAGGTACTCAACGACAACTTCGGCATTGTGCAAGGTTCCATGACCACCATTCACGCCTACACCAACGATCAGGTGCTGTCGGATGTATTCCACAAAGACATCTACCGCGCGCGCTCTGCTACCCAATCCATGATCCCCACCACCACTGGCGCGGCAAAAGCCGTTGGCCTGGTGTTGCCCGAACTCAAAGGCAAAATGGACGGTATTTCTGTACGCGTTCCCACCATCAATGTGTCGCTGGTTGACCTCAACGTGTTGGTTGAAAAAGACGTGACTGTGGATGCGATCAACGCCGCTATGAAAGAAGCCGCCGAAAAAGAAATGCCCGGCGTGCTGGCTTATGTCGACGAGCCCCTGGTATCGGTAGATTTCAACCACAACCCACACTCATCCAACTACGACTCGCTGCAAACCAAGGTGTACGGCAAGTGGGTAAAAGTGCTGGCTTGGTACGACAACGAGTGGGGTTTCTCCAACCGTATGCTGGATAACACCCTCGCCCTTATGGCCGCCAAGTAAGAGACTGGATTATGTTAAGACGCACCAAAATCGTCAGCACCCTGGGCCCGGCTTCTGAATCACCGGAAGTGCTGGAAAAGTTGATCCTCGCGGGTGTTAACGTCGTCCGTTTGAATTTTTCTCACGGTTCACCGGAAGATCACAAATACCGCGCCGAAACTGTGCGTGCCATCGCAGCCAAGCACAACCGTTTTGTCGCGGTACTGGGTGATTTGCAAGGGCCGAAAATTCGCGTTGCGCGTTTTAAGGACGGCAAAATCCATTTGAAGGTGGGCGACAAGTTTGTGCTTGACGCGACCCTGGGTCGCGATGAAGGCGACCAGCATCAAGTAGGGATCGACTACAAAGAGCTGCCCAACGACTGCAAGCCCGGCGATGTCCTCTTGCTTGACGATGGCCGCGTGGTGCTCACCGTCGACAAGATCGAAGGCCAGCGTATTTACACCACCACCAAAGTGGCTGGCCCCTTGTCCAACAACAAGGGTATCAATCGCCAGGGTGGCGGCTTGACGGCGCCTGCATTGACTGAAAAAGATATCGCCGATATCAAAACCGCTGCCGAAATAGATGTGGATTACCTCGCGGTTTCCTTCCCGCGCAGCGCCGAAGACATGAACTTCGCGCGTCGTTTGATGGAAGAAGCGGGTGGCCGCGCTGGTCTGGTATCCAAGGTAGAGCGCGCCGAAGCCGTTGCCGACGACGAAACCCTGGACGAGATCATTCGCGCCAGTGATGCGGTGATGGTAGCGCGCGGTGACCTGGGTGTTGAGATTGGTGATGCCGCACTGATTGGTGTGCAAAAACGCATCATTGCGCGCTCGCGCGCCTTGAACAAAGTGGTGATCACCGCGACCCAGATGATGGAGTCCATGATCAACAGCCCACTGCCAACCCGCGCGGAAGTTTTCGACGTGGCCAACGCTGTGCTCGACGGTACCGATGCGGTGATGCTCTCGGCGGAAACCGCAGCGGGTAGCTTCCCGGTAGAAACCGTTGAAGCCATGGTGCGCATTATTTTGGGCGCTGAAACTCACCCGACGGCCAGTGCCGACACCTATCGTATGGACCAGGCGTTTGGCTCCATTGATGAGTCTATTGCGCTGGCCTCCATGTTCACTGCCAACCACCTGGCGGGTGTTAAAGCCATTATCGCCTTCACCGAAACGGGCAGCACTCCGCGTTTGATGTCGCGCGTGGGTTCACAGTTGCCTATCTTCGCTTTCTCGCGCCATGTGAGCACCCAGCGCAAGGTCGCACTTTATCGCGGTGTGCATCCGGTGGCTTTTGATACTGAAGCCGTGCCCTGCGCCAAGGATTTTATGCGTGCGATTGACTTGCTGAAGAGCAAGCAAATTCTGGCTGACGGTGATTTGGTGATTGTGTCTTGTGGCGATACCAACCTGCTGGGCGGCACCAACAGCATGAAGATTTTGCGTGTGGGCGATAAGCTCGCTTAACGCAATCTTTAACGTGATTGTGTGTCATAGAAAACGGCAGCTGGTCTGCCGTTTTTTTATTTCGGCGATGAGGAGTGTGATGTGATTTCTGATGCGATTTCCTGTGCAGTCAAAGCAAGCGCCATTTTTTTGCTGTTGAGCTTGCCGCTGCAGGCGCTGGAGTTTCAAGGAGCTTGGCAGCAGGGCGCGGTGCTGCGCGGTCTGGTGGAGCCAGGCACCCAGGTGGAATTTCTCGGGCGCCAACTGCGACCGAACGAGCAGGGCCAATTTGTCATTGGCCTGGGGCGGGATTTTCCCACCGAGGCGGTGATCACCACTCGCAGCCCCCAGGGACAAACACAAAAGCACCGCTTTGCAGTGGCGCAGCGCGACTACCAGATCCAGCGTGTCGAAGGTGTACCCCAGCAGACAGTTACCCCCGACCCTGAGCAGGTGGAACGCGCTCGGCGCGAAGCGGCTTTGGTAAGCAAAGCGCGCCAGCAAGATCTGCCGCTCAGCCATTTTGCCGATGAATTCCAGTGGCCCTTATTGGGCAGGTTGTCCAGCGTCTACGGCAGCCAGCGTATTTTTAACAATATTCCCGGTACGCCGCATTTTGGTGTGGATATAGCGGCACCGACGGGCACGCGGATAGTGGCACCGGCAGCGGGGGTAGTGACCCTGGTGCATCCGGACATGTTTTTCTCTGGCGGCACCCTGATCATCGACCACGGTCAGGGGCTGTCATCAACCTACATCCATCTGAGCAAAATTCTGGTGGCCGAGGGCGACGAGATCCGCAAGGGACAGGATATCGCCCTGGTGGGCGCCACCGGCCGCGCCACTGGCCCTCATCTCTGCTGGCGCATGAACTGGTTCGACCAGCGCGTCGATCCCAGCCAGTTGGTGCCCCCCATGCCCAAGTTTGACAAGCCCGGCTCTCCTTGACGGTGCGAGGGATACGGGTAGCTGCTTGCAGAACACGCCGTAAACCCGTCCCTGGGGGCTCGTCGCCCGCCGCAAGCGGGCCTGCCCTCAATGTCATTGAGGGCGTTACGCAGCATGCAAAGCAGTGCTTTGCAAACATGCCGCTTCACCCCTGCGGTCGAAGGTTCTTCAAGCAGCTACCCGTATCCCTTGTAACCTTGGGTGCCAACCCTAGGCAAGAAACTCGGGTGGTTAGCCCATACACTTTGTTGGCTAGTCAGATCATGCCTCGCTTTTTCTGTCAGGTTACTCCAGTGTCTCAGAGGGGATCGGGTAATACCGGGTAGAACCGTCGACCGCAAGGATGCGGGCGACGAGCCTACAGGGACGTATTCACGGCGAGTTCTACCCGGTATTACCCGAGCCCCTAAGCACGCCCCCTAACACTCCAACCGGCTCGCAGTGTAAGATACTGCCCCTTGTGAACTGACTGCGACCTCGACCTATGATCGACAAAAAACTCCTCAGTATCCTCGTCTGCCCTGTATCCAAGGCGCCCTTGGAATATCTGCCGGAGCAGCAAGAGTTGATCTGCTGGGCCAGCGGCTTGGCCTATCCGATCCGCGACGGCATTCCGGTCATGTTGGAAACTGAGGCGCGCCAGATCAGCCTGGAAGAAAAAGAGCGGCATCAGGCGGCAAAACCCGCCCGTGACGCTGACGCCGCTAATGAAAAGCCCCATTAAAAACGTCCAGTGAACAGGCCAGATAAACCCGAATTTGAATCTGATGGAAACCCTATGAAGAGCGCTGAAATCCGCGACGCCTTTTTGAAGTTTTTTGAATCCAAAGGTCACGCCATTGTTGCCAGCAGTTCGCTGGTACCTGCCAATGATCCCACCCTGTTATTCACCAATGCGGGCATGAACCAGTTTAAGGACTGTTTCCTGGGCCTGGAAAAGCGCGCCTATACCCGTGCCACCACCAGCCAAAAATGCGTGCGCGCCGGTGGCAAGCACAACGATCTGGAAAACGTCGGTTACACCGCCCGTCACCACACTTTTTTTGAAATGCTGGGCAATTTCAGTTTCGGCGACTATTTCAAGCGCGATGCCATTCACTACGCCTGGGAATTCCTTACCAGCAAAGACTGGCTCAATATCCCCGCCGACAAACTCTGGGTGACTGTCTACGCCAGCGATGACGAAGCCTATGACCTCTGGCACAAAGAAGTGGGTATTCCCGCTGAGCGTTTGATTCGCATTGGCGACAACAAGGGTGCGCCCTACGCCTCTGACAACTTCTGGGCCATGGGCGATACCGGCCCCTGCGGCCCCTGCACCGAAATCTTCTACGACCACGGCGCCGATATCTGGGGCGGCCCACCTGGCTCGCCCGAGGAAGACGGCGACCGCTATATCGAAATCTGGAACAACGTGTTTATGCAGTTCAACCGCACCCCTGATGGTGTACTGCATCCGCTGCCTGCGCCCTCGGTGGATACCGGCATGGGCCTGGAGCGGATTTCGGCGGTGATGCAGCATGTGCATTCCAACTACGAAATCGATCTTTTCCAGCACCTGCTGCAAGCAGCGGCCGAGGCCACGGGCACGGCGGATCTCGAAAACAAATCCCTGCGCGTGATCGCCGACCACATCCGTTCCTGCGCTTTCCTGATTAGTGATGGTGTGCTGCCTTCCAACGAAGGTCGCGGCTATGTGTTACGTCGCATTATTCGCCGTGCGATTCGCCATGGTAACCAGCTCGGCCAGAAGCAGGCCTTTTTCCACACCCTGGTAAAAGCCTTGGCCGAGGTGATGGGTGGTGCCTACCCGGAGCTGTACAAAAACCAGGCCCAGATCGAGCGGGTGCTTTTGCAGGAAGAAGAGCAGTTTGAAAAAACCCTGGATAAGGGCATCGCGGTGCTGGAAGAAGCGCTTGGCAAACTTTCAGGCAGCGAGATCCCCGGCAAACTGGTATTCACCCTTTACGACACCTATGGCTTCCCCGTTGACCTCACCGCCGATATCGCGCGCGAGCGCGGCCTGACGGTGGATCAGGAAGGCTACGAAGCGGCCATGGCCGAGCAGCGCGCCCGCGCTCGCGCCGCAGGTACCTTTAAAGTGGATTACAGCGCGGCCGGTCTGGACTTGCCCGACACAGAGTTTCTCGGCTACAGCAAGCTGGCAGAGCAGGGCAGAGTGGTGGCCCTGATCAAAGACGGCCAAAAGGTCGAGCAACTGGCTGAGGGTGATGATGGTGTTGTTGTGCTGGATCGCACGCCCTTCTATGCCGAATCCGGTGGCCAGGTGGGTGACTGCGGCTATCTGGAGCTGGGTGGCAATCGCCTCGAAGTGCGCGACTGCCAGAAGCAGGGCAATGCCCATTTGCATCTGGTGCACGTGCTTCAGGGTGCTGTATCTATCGGTGACAGCCTGAGCGCCAAGGTCGACGCTGGCGTGCGCCAGGCCACGGCTCTCAACCATTCCGCGACGCATTTGATGCACGCCGCCCTGCGTCAGCTGCTGGGCGAGCATGTGACCCAAAAAGGCTCCCTGGTGGATTCCGAGCGGCTACGTTTTGACTTCTCCCACTTCGAGGCGGTGACTGCTGAGCAGCTCAAAGCCATAGAAACCCTGGTGAACGATCAGATACGCGCCAACTCGGCCGTAGCTACTGAGATCTGTGATATGGCAGAAGCCAAGGCCAAGGGCGCTATGGCACTCTTTGGCGAAAAATACGGCGATAGCGTGCGGGTACTTACCATGGGCGATGGCTTCTCGGTGGAACTCTGCGGCGGCACCCACGTGGAGCGCACTGGCGATATCG
Organism: uncultured Cellvibrio sp.; assembly: GCA_965652595.1. Taxonomy (GTDB): domain Bacteria; phylum Pseudomonadota; class Gammaproteobacteria; order Pseudomonadales; family Cellvibrionaceae; genus Cellvibrio. The sequence continues at coordinate 14,852 of CBFGWO010000052.1, forward strand.
GCTTGTTCCGCATCACCTCCGAGTCAGGTGTGGCAGCCGGTGTACGTCGCATTGAGGCTATTACTGGCGCCAAGGCGCTGGCGCTCTTCGATCAGGTAGAAAACCTGGTAGATGCTGCCGCCCGGGGTATCAAGGCCAACCGCGACAACCTGCTGGAAAAACTCGATGCCCTCGTTGCCCAAAACCGCAAGCTCGAAAAAGAACTGGCGAGCCTGAAAACCAAACTGGCTACCGCCGGATCAGGCGATGTGCTGAGTCAGGCGCAAGACATTTCTGGCGTAAAACTGCTGGTATTGAATTTGGAAGGTGCTGATGCCAAGTCCCTGCGTGACACCGTCGATCAGTTTAAAAACAAGCTGGGTAGCGCGGTGGTGTTGCTGGCGGCGGTTGAGGATGACAAGGTCGCGCTGGTGGCGGGTGTCACTCAGGACGTTACCGGCAAGGTCAAGGCGGGCGAGTTGATGGCCCATGTAGCCAGCCAGATTGGCGGCAAAGGCGGTGGTCGCCCGGATATGGCTCAGGGCGGCGGTACCCAGGTTGAAAAGTTAGCCGAGGCCTTGAATTCAGTTGCGCCCTGGGTTAGTGCCCGCTTGGGTTAAGGCGTCGCGTCGGCCTGATCAGGAAAGCCCTGGGGGCGCGAGTAAAACTGCGTAAAATGGTGGCTTTTTTGTCGATTTAAGCAGCTATCTGATTAACTTTTCGCTGAATTTGTTGTTTAATTGCCCGCCATTTTGTGACCCGGTCGTGGAATGGCGTTATTCGCCACATTTTTGATGAGGAATAGGCCCGCAATGAGCTTATTGGTGCAGAAGTACGGCGGTACCTCCGTAGGTACTGTTGAGCGTATTCAAGCGGTTGCCGAAAAGGTGGCTCGCTTTCGTGCCCAGGGTCACGACATGGTTATCGTGGTGTCCGCCATGAGCGGAGAAACCAATCGACTGATCGCCCTGGCGCAGCAAATTCAAGAAACCCCCGACCCTCGTGAACTGGACGTGCTGGTATCCACCGGCGAGCAGGTCACTATTGCGCTTCTGTGTATGGCACTTAAGAAAATCGGTGTAGATGCTCGCTCTTACACCGGTGGGCAGGTGCGCATTCTCACGGATTCCTCATTTACCAAGGCCCGTATTCAAGCCATTGACGAAGCCAATATGCGCGCTGACCTTCAAGCTGGTCGTGTCGTGGTGGTGGCGGGTTTTCAGGGAGTGGATGAGCAGGGCAATATCACCACCCTCGGTCGCGGCGGCTCGGATACTACCGGTGTAGCCTTGGCTGCTGCGCTCAAGGCCGATGAGTGCCAGATCTATACTGACGTCGACGGCGTATATACCACCGATCCTCGCGTAGTCGATCGCGCTCGTCGGCTCGACAAAATTACCTTCGAAGAAATGCTGGAAATGGCCAGCCAGGGCTCCAAAGTCCTGCAAATACGTTCAGTGGAGTTCGCCGGTAAATACAAGGTTCCGCTGCGCGTACTCCACAGTTTTCAAGAAGGCCCAGGTACCCTGATTACCCTCGACGAGGAAGATTCAAGCATGGAACAACCCATTGTTTCCGGTATCGCGTTCAACCGCGATGAAGCCAAAGTGACTGTTGCCGGTGTGCCCGATACTCCCGGTGTTGCCGCCAAGATACTGGCACCCATAGGGGCTGCTAATATTGAGGTGGACGTGATTGTGCAAAACGTCTCCGCTGATGGCACCACCGACCTGACCTTTACCGTTCACAAGAACGATATGCACAAAGCCGTGTCTGTACTTGAGGGTGTTGCCAAAGAGGTTGGCGCTCGCCAGGTGCTGAGCGATGATAAGGTGGCCAAGGTCTCCATCGTGGGCGTGGGTATGCGTTCTCACGCGGGCGTGGCATCGCAGATGTTCACTGCTCTGGCAAAAGACAGCATCAATATTCAGATGATCACCACCTCTGAGATCAAGATTTCGGTGATCATCGAAGAGCGTTATCTGGAGCTGGCTGTGCGCTGCTTGCACACAGCTTTTGGTCTGGATGCCGAACCCGCCGAAAGTCGGGTAAGAGGTTAAGCCCGGGCCCTGTGCCTTGGTTTGACAACTGCGTTAAATTGTTTGGGGGGTTTCTTCCTTTTCGCCAAAAGTAGTCAATACTTACCCAAGAGGTTATTGGTGGCGATAGGGGTTAGTCGAGGGCAGTACAGGGTGAGGATCTTGGCCTGCTCTTACAGGATGAGTGAAGGAGAAAAGTAATGTTGATTTTAACCCGCCGTATTGGCGAAACCTTGATGGTCGGTGATGAAGTCACCGTGACTGTACTGGGCGTAAAAGGTAATCAGGTTCGTATTGGTGTGAATGCACCTAAAGATATCGCCGTGCACCGCGAAGAAATCTATCAGCGCATTCAGCGCGAAAAACAAAACCAAGAAGAGCAGGACGACTAGGCTCTCCGTCTTTCAGCTTTGCGATTCAATTTTTGCGATTAACGCCGGCGGCTTCTCTGGAAGCACGCTGGTGTTTCTCGTATTAGCCTTGTTTAGATCTATAACTAAATTTAATGTCGCAAAAAATTTTTAGTGCTTTAAATTGCAGCCAAGCCTTTGAATTTCAGTCAGATATGCTATTATGCCGCACCTACCGAGATGGGAGACTTGATCGGTAAGCGTGGAGAAGTGGCCGAGTGGCCGAAGGCGCTCCCCTGCTAAGGGAGTATACCTCAAAAGGGTATCGGGGGTTCGACTCCCCCCTTCTCCGCCATCCTTACAAACAAAAAAGCCCGATTGCTAGCGATCGGGCTTTTTTATTGCGCGCTATAAATCACTGCGCCGTAAATATTACAGCGCAGTGATTTTTTGGATTTGCTCGCGCAGCTTTTCCAATGCGAGTTTGTTGTCTGCCAACATGGCTCGCTCTTTGTCTACCACCTCGGCAGGCGCTTTATCGACAAAGGCGGCATTAGAGAGTTTGCCTTCCAGCTTTTGAATATTTTGTTCCAGTTTGTTGGCCTCTTTGGTCAGGCGCGCGATTTCCGCGTCTTTATCAATAAAGCCCGCCATGGGGATCAGAATTTCCATTTGTCCAACCAAGGCTGTGGCCGACATGGGTTCTTGCTCGTTAGCCACTAGCACACGAATACTTTCCAGCGAGGCCATTTTGATCAGGAATTGCTGGTAGTTGTTAACGCGCTCCAGATCTTTTGCATCGCCATTTTTAATCAGCACTGGCAAATCCTTGGCAGGCGAAATATTCATTTCGCCGCGAATATTGCGCACACCCAGAATCACCGCTTGCAACCAGGTGACATCTTCCAATGCTTGCTGGTCGATCTTGCTGGCGTCTGCTGTGGGGTAGGGGGCCAGCATAATGGTGTCGCCCGTTACGCCGGCAAGTGGTTTGATTTTTTGCCAGATTTCTTCGGTGATAAAAGGCATTAACGGATGTGCTAAACGCAGTATGGCTTCGAGTACACGAATCAGGGTGCGGCGAGTGCCTGTGCGCAGGGGTTCGTTTTCTGTGGATTTGTCCCAGAGCACGGGTTTGGAAAGTTCCAGGTACCAGTCGCAGTATTCGTTCCACACAAACTCGTAAATGGCCTGAGCGGCCAAATCCAAACGATAAGTATCCAGCGCGTCTGTAACCGCTTTTTCCGCCAATTGCAGTTTGCTGATAATCCAACGATCGGCAACAGACAGTTCATAGTCAGAACCACTTTGACCGCAATCCTGTTCTTCGCACTGCATCAACACATAGCGGGTGGCATTCCAGATTTTGTTACAGAAGTTGCGGTTGCCTTCGACCCGGCCCATATCAAATTTAATATCACGACCGGTCGAGGCGAGGGAGCAAAAGGTAAAGCGCAAAGCATCTGTACCGTAGGCTTGAATGCCTTCGGGGAATTCCTTGCGGGTTTGCTTTTCGATCTTGGTGGCATCTTTGGGATTCATTAAACCCGTGGTGCGTTTTTGCACCAGGGTTTCCAAATCAATACCGTCTACGATATCCAACGGATCGAGCACATTGCCTTTGGATTTGGACATTTTTTGGCCCTGGCTATCGCGCACCAGGCCGTGAACATAAACGGTTTTAAAAGGAATCTGCGCCGAACCGTCTTCATGCTTCACCAGATGCATGGTGAGCATAATCATGCGCGCAACCCAGAAGAAAATAATATCGAAACCGGTGACCAGCACATCGGTGGGATGAAATTTTTTCAGGAAGTCGGTTTTTTCCGGCCAGCCCAAGGTCGAGAAAGTCCACAGGCCTGAACTGAACCAGGTGTCGAGTACATCTTCATCCTGATTCAGCGCGACATCTGCGCCCAGCTGATATTTGCTGCGCACTTCGGCTTCGTTGCGACCCACATAGACTTTACCGCTGGCGTCGTACCAGGCGGGAATGCGATGACCCCACCAGAGTTGACGGCTGATGCACCAGTCTTGGATATCGCGCATCCAGGCGAAGTACATATTTTCGTATTGCTTGGGCACAAACTGAATGCGGCCATCTTCGACGGCGGCGATAGCGGGTTCAGCCAGGGGTTTGGTCGATACGTACCACTGGTCGGTGAGCCAGGGTTCAATCACCACGCCGGAGCGGTCGCCGCGCGGCACTTTTAAGGCGTGGTCGTCGATTTTTTCCAGCAAACCAGCGCTGTCAAAGGCGGCGACGATTTGCTTGCGCGCCTCGTAGCGATCCTGACCAGCATAGGCGGCAGGCAGGCTGGTATCCAGGTCACTATTCACGCTGCCATCGAGATTAAAAATCTGCGCACTGGCGAGAATAGCCGCGTTTTTATCCAGCACGTTAATTAGCGGCAGGTTATGGCGCTTGCCGACTTCGTAATCATTAAAGTCGTGAGCTGGAGTAATTTTTACGCAGCCGGTACCGAATTCGCGATCCACATAGTCGTCGGCAACGATGGGGATTAACCGGCCCACCAAAGGCAATTCAATAAATTTGCCGATCAATGCCTTGTAGCGCTCATCTTCCGGGTGAACGGCCACGGCGCTGTCGCCGAGCATGGTTTCCGGGCGAGTGGTGGCGACTACCAGATAATCCAGTCCTTCAGCGGTGGTGGCGCCCTCGGCGAGTGGATAGCGCAGGTGCCAGAGGTGGCCTTTTTCGTCGTGGTTTTCCACTTCCAGATCAGAAATGGCGGTGTGTAATTTGGGGTCCCAATTCACCAGGCGCTTGCCACGGTAGATCAGACCGTCGTCGTGGAGACGTACAAAGGCCTCTTGCACGGCTTTGGATAGACCCTCGTCCATAGTGAAGCGCTCGCGGCTCCAGTCGACGGAGGAACCCAGGCGGCGAATCTGGCGGGTGATGGTGCCACCGCTCTGCGCTTTCCACTCCCAGACTCTTTCCAAAAATTTGTCGCGGCCAAGATCGTGGCGGCTAATATCCTGCGCTGCCAACTGGCGCTCCACCACCATCTGGGTGGCGATACCCGCATGATCAGTACCCGGCTGCCACAGAGTCGCCTTACCCTTCATACGCTGATAGCGGATGAGCGCGTCCATCACCGCGTTGTTAAAACCGTGACCCATGTGCAGGCTGCCGGTCACATTGGGCGGTGGGATCATGATGCAGTAGGACTCGCTCGAGTCCATGGCGGGCTTGAAATAGCCTTGTTCTTCCCAGGTTTGGTACCAGTGGGATTCGATGGCGTGGGGCTGGTAGGTTTTATCCAT
>CBFGWO010000053.1:0-20477 GCA_965652595.1 uncultured Cellvibrio sp.
AGCTGGCTGATGTCGTTGCTGGTAGCCACAATAAACACACGTGTGCGCCTTTCAGCCATCCAGGTAAGCAGTGTGCCCAGCAAACGCTGTGAGGTGCCGTTGTCGTTGCTGCCCTGGCTCATGCCTTTTTCAATTTCATCCAGCCAGAGCACGCAGGGCGACATGGCGTCGGCCAGCTTGAGCGCTTCGCGCAAGTTGCGTTCGGTTTCGCCGTGGTATTTGTTGTAGAGCGCGCCCACGTCGAGGCGCAACAAGGCAATACCCCATAAGCCCGCAACGGCTTTGGCGGCCAGGCTTTTACCACCGCCCTGCACACCCAGCAGCAAAATGCCTTTTGGACGATCAAGCTTGCTGTCTTCTGATGTGAAGGCTTCGCGCCGGGCAATCAACCAGCGCTTGAGATTGTGCAGGCCACCCACTTGCGAAAAGTTTTCGGTTTGCTGCTCAAAGCTCATGATGCCTTCCATGTCCAGCAGCGCGAATTTGGCTTTGTTAATGCGCGGCAAGTCTTCTTCGTTAAGTGCGCCATCATTCCAGATAGCACTGCGCACCAGGCGACGCACATCGCTGATGCTCATGCCTTGCAGGTTGCTCACGACTTTTTGCAGCGTGAGATTGTCGGTTTTAACGCGCACACCCTGATGACGATCCGACCAGTCTTTGGCCTCCTCGCGAATAATTTCCATAATGCGATCATCTGTGGGCAGGCTGAGAGTGTGAGATACCGAGTAGCGAGTCAGCTCCTGCGGCAAACGCAGCTGATAGCTTAAAAACACGAGTGTGTGGGGCACCGCAAAATGGTTGAGCGCGATATCCTTCAACATGCGCACCACCTTGGGCTGCTCTTCCAAGTAGGGGTGAAAATCACAAAGTGCATAGACGCAAGGCCGCTGCTGCTCCTTGATATGCTTGAGCACTTCTTCCGGCTCGTTGAATTTGGTCGAGGTGGGCACCAGTTGTGGACCGAAACTGAGTTGTTGCAGTCCCTCGGTGTGGGACCAGCTGTAAAGATCCTTGCCCTGTTCGTTGGCCACGCGGCGCAACACATCCAGCGCTTTTTTTTCTTCGAAGGTTTCAATCACAATCAGGGGAATGCGTGAATCCAGAAAATGTTTGATGTCCTTGGCGTCTTGCACAGAGCGCTCCTTATTGATGGAAAGTTGTTATTGAGCAAAAAATGTGGCGCCAGCATGCATCGAATCCACGGCGCTGACAAGGCAGGCGCGAGCGGGATTTTGGTTTAGAATGCCTCTATCTACGCGTGCCCAAGCACTTTCAAGGTAAGTACTATGCCCTCCTTAGATCACTCCTTTGTTGACCGCCTTATTCTCCAGGCCGACCGCGCCCTGCGCACTCTGGCGGCTGGCCCGGATTTAACCGCCGATCGCCCCTCTCCCGCCCAAACGCTTAATGAGCCAACACTGGACGACGAGCAAAGGCGCCAGGCCGCAGGCCTGATGCGCGTAAACCACGCGGGAGAGGTTTGCGCCCAGGCGCTCTACCAGGGCCAGGCGCTGACCGCCAAACTGCCCCAGGTGCGCGCCGAGATGGAAAAGGCCGCCGCGGAAGAAATCGACCACCTGGTGTGGTGCAAACAGCGGCTGGATGAGCTGGACAGCCACACCAGCTACCTCAACCCCCTCTGGTATGGCCTGTCATTTACACTGGGCGCGGCCGCCGGACTGGTGAGCGATAGGGTCAGCCTGGGTTTTGTGGCGGCAACGGAGAATCAGGTGTGCAAGCATTTGCAGGAGCATTTGCAGCGCTTACCGGAGGAAGATCTTAAAAGCCGGGCGGTGGTCGAGCAGATGCTGGAAGACGAAGCCCACCACGCCGAAGCGGCATTGGCGGCAGGCGGGCTGGAGTTTCCCGCCCCGGTGAGAGCGGCCATGACCCTGGTGTCCAAGGCCATGACGCTGACCAGCTACAGGATATAAAAGCCGCTAGAGCGCTTGCTGAATTTCATAGTCGTGGGTAATCACCACACCGCCCGCCTCCAGCATGATGGACGCTGAGCAGTATTTGGTCGCCGACAACTCCACTGCGCGCTTGACCTGGGCATCTTTGAGTTCGCGCCCGGTCACCACAAAGTGCATATGGATTTTGGTAAAGGGCGAAGGCACGCCTTCGGCACGCTCCGCTTCCAGCTCTACCCGGCAATCGGTCACCTGCTGACGCGACTTGGTGAGGATACTCACCACATCAAAAGAGGAACAACCACCCAGCCCCAGCAGCAGCATTTCCATCGGACGCACGCCGGTATTGCGGCCACCGTGATCAGGCGGGCCATCCATCACCACCGCGTGCCCACTGCCCGATTCACCAATAAACTGTGCGCCATCGACCCATTTAACTGTTGCGTGCATCTTTAAACCCCGGGTTATTCAGCAAAAATTGGGCGCCAAGATTAGCACAGCTAGAGCGCAAACCGCTGCTGTCACCCAATTCAACATGATGGCGCCGGTTAGAAAGTTTATCTAGACAAGGCCTGGCTCTAGGCTTATAACTGCATCACAAAGTTTTGGGTCTGCCGGTGCATCGACTAGTCGGTTCTTGTGATTCTGGTCATAATGCCCCGCAAATTCTGGTTTGTCTGATTATAAAACCACTCGCAGGAGCCACACCTTGGTCGCTGTTTCGCTAACACCGCACATCAAAAATGTGGACGAATTTCTGGTTCACTGTCACCGCCGCCGCTACCCCGCCAAAAGCACCATCATCTACGCTGGCGACAAAAGCGATTCCCTCTACTATATCGTCAAGGGTTCCGTCACCGTGCTGATTGAGGACGACGAGGGCCGCGAAATGATCGTTGCCTACCTCAACGATGGCGACTTCTTCGGTGAAATGGGCCTGTTTGACGAAAAAGATTCCCGCAGTGCCTGGGTGCGCGCCAAATCCGAATGTGAAGTGGCCGAGATCAGTTACAGCAAGTTTCAGGAACTCTCCGAATCCCACCCCGAATTTTTGTTCGCCCTCGGCAGCCAAATGGCCCGCCGCCTGCGCGCCACTACCCGCAAGGTGGGCGACCTGGCGTTCCTCGATGTGACTGGCCGCGTGGCCCGCACGCTTTTGGATTTGTGCAAAGAGCCGGATGCCATGACTCACCCGGATGGTATGCAGATCAAGATTACCCGCCAGGAGATTGGCCGTATTGTGGGCTGCTCCCGCGAGATGGTGGGCCGAGTGCTTAAGACCCTGGAGGATCAGGGGCTGGTGCAGGTGAAAGGCAAAACCATGGTGGTTTACGGCACGCGGTGATGTGATTTTTTCTTGGTTAGTAAAAAGCCCCGCATCGCGGGGCTTTTTGTTTTCGCTTTTTTACTTCTCCAAATTTGGCAGGGAGCTAGAGGCGCTCGGGGTGGAGATACTTCCGAGACCGTCGCCCGCGGGATGCGGGCGTCGAGCCCCCATGGACGACCCACACGGATATGGGAAGTGCCCCGAAGCGCAGGGAGCGCGTAGGGGCCGGGTTCACGGCGTGTCTCGGGGGTATCTCCACCCCGAGCGCAAACTCATCTCAAGCAAAAAACGCTTTTAGGGCTGAACCTGGGTCTTCCACCCGCATAAAAGCCTCTCCGACTAAAAACGCATTCACATTTTTAGCGCGCATGGCGTGAACGTCAGCTGGTGAGAGGATGCCGCTCTCGGTGACGACTATGCGCTCATCGCCGATGTTGTTGAGCAGCTTGTAGGTGGTGTCGAGCGTAACCTCGAAGTTGTGCAGGTTGCGGTTGTTTATGCCGATCAGTTTGTTGGGCAATTGCAGGGCGATGTCCAATTCCTTTTCATCGTGAACTTCAACAAGGACATCCATGCCCAGTTCGTGAGCGAGAATGTTCAGCGCTTTGAGTTTTTCTGCGTCCAGTGCGGCAACAATCAGCAGCACACAATCGGCGCCCAGGGCGCGGGCTTCGTAGATGTGGTATTCGTCGACGAGAAAGTCCTTGCGAATCACTGGTAGGTTGGTGGCGGCGCGGGCTTGTTGTAAATAGTCGTCTGCGCCCTGGAAAAAATCCACATCGGTGAGCACCGACAGGCAGGCTGCGCCGCCCTGCTCGTAGGAGCGGGCGAGTTCGGCGGGGACAAAGTTTTCGCGAATAACGCCTTTGCTGGGCGAGGCTTTTTTGATTTCGGCAATCACACCGGCCTGACCTGCGACGATTTTGTCGGCAATCGCCTGCACAAAACCGCGCGGCTGATCCTGCTGCAAAATCCGCGCTTGTAAATCCGCGAGTGAGGTGTGTTGTTTGCGTTCGGCAATTTCTTCCCATTTGCGGGCGATGATCTTGCGCAGAATCGTAGGGGTATCAGACACGCTTGAATTCCTGCTATTTCAAATACTGGGTGAAGGCTGCCAGTTCGCGGATTTTTTCACCGGCGAGGCTGGAGCCGATGGCATCGCGGGCCATTTCCACGCCGTCGATCAGGCTGCTGGCAACGCCGCTAACGTAGATGGCCGCACCGGCGTTGAGAGTAATAATATCGGCGGCTTTTTCGGCGTACTGGCCACGGCGATTGCCGAGGGCGTCTTTGATCAGCAGCAGCGAATCGTCGGCGGTTTGCACTGCAAGACCGATGAGGCTTTTGCTTTGTATACCAAAGTCTTCCGGCTTGATGATGTACTCGATAATCTCGCCGTTTTTCAATTCGGCCACCTGGGTTTCGGTGGCCAGGCTGATTTCGTCCAAGCCATCTTTGGCGTGCACCACCATCACATGCTCACTGCCGAGGCGCGCCAGCACTTCGGCCATGGGGCGGCAGAGGGCGCCATTAAACACACCAATCACCTGGCGTTTAACATCGGCGGGGTTGGTCATGGGGCCGAGCATATTAAAAATAGTGCGCAGGCCCAGCTCTTTGCGCGGGCCAACCGCAAAGCGCATGGCACTGTGATGGGCGGGCGCAAACATAAAGCCCACACCGATTTCCTTTACGCAGCGCGCGACCTGCTCGGGAGTGATATCGAGTTTGATACCCGCCGCTTCGAGCACATCGGCGCTGCCTACCGAACTGGATACCGAGCGGTTGCCGTGTTTGGCCACGCGGCCACCGGCCGCTGCCACCACAAAGGCGCTGGCGGTGGAAACATTAAACAGGTTGGCGCCATCGCCCCCGGTACCGCAGGTATCCACCAGGTAATCCGCTTGCAAATCCACCTTGGTGGAAAGCTCGCGCATCACCATGGCGGCGCCGGTAATTTCGTCGAGAGTTTCGCCCTTCATACGCAGCGCCACAAGAAAACCGCCGATCTGGGCCGGGGTTGCGACGCCAGTCATGACTTCACGCATCACCGAGGCCATTTCCTCGGTGGAGAGGTCTATGCGCGCGACCAACTGATTGAGTGCCTGTTTAATGTCCATCGCCTATCACCTGGGTTGCCGATTTTTTTATGGTTGGAGTTGCTACAGGGTAAAGGGTTAGCCGCGCCCCTGCAAAAAATTGTTGAGCAGATCATGACCCTGTTCCGAGAGGATCGACTCGGGGTGAAACTGCACACCCTCCACCGCCAGGGTTTTGTGGCGCACCCCCATGATCTCGCCCATGCTGCCATCGGGGTTTTGCGTCCAGGCGGTAATTTCCAGGCAATCTGGCAGGCTCTCCTTTTCGATGACCAGCGAGTGATAGCGGGTAGCCTGCAAGGGATTTTTCAGACCGTGAAACACGCCTTTATCGGCGTGGTACACGGCGGAGGTTTTGCCGTGCATCACCTGCGGTGCGCGTATCACCTTGCCGCCAAATGCCTGGCCGATACTTTGGTGACCCAGGCAAACACCCAGCAGCGGAATCTGCCCGGCAAAGCGCGCAATAGTCGCCAGCGACACACCCGCCTCGTTGGGTGTGCAGGGGCCGGGAGAAATCACGATTTTTTCCGGCGCCAGGGCGGCGATTTCATCGAGGGTGATTTCATCGTTGCGCACTACCTTCACCTCTGCACCCAATTCACCGAAATACTGCACCAGGTTGTAGGTGAAGGAGTCGTAGTTGTCGATCATCAGGATCATGTCGGTTCTCCCGCGGGCGGAACCTGGCCCACCATATCCACTGCTTTAAAAATCGCCCGCGCCTTGTTCATGGTTTCTTTCCACTCCAGGGCGGGAATCGAATCAGCCACCACACCGGCGCCAGCCTGCACATAGAGCTTGCCGTCTTTAATCACCGCTGTGCGTATGGCGATGGCGGTGTCCATGTTGCCGTTCCAGGCGATATAGCCCACAGCGCCGCCGTAGATGCCGCGCTTTTCGCTTTCGAGCTCATCGATGATTTCCATGGCGCGAATTTTAGGGGCGCCCGAGAGGGTGCCCGCAGGCAGAGCCGCGCGCAGCACATCCATGGCCATCAACCCCGGCTTGAGTTTGCCAGTGACGTTGGAGGTAATGTGCATCACGTGGGAGTAGCGCTCTACCACCATCTTGTCGGTGAGGCGCACGCTGCCCACCTGGGCAACCCGGCCCACATCATTGCGGCCCAGGTCGATCAGCATCAGGTGCTCGGCGATTTCCTTGGGATCATTGACCAGCTCCACCTCCAGCGCCTTGTCTTCCTCGGGGGTATGACCACGGCGGCGAGTGCCTGCAATGGGGCGCACGGTGACGTCGCCATCTTCAAGACGGGCGAGGATTTCCGGGCTGGAGCCCACCACCTGGTGATCACCCAAATCCAGGAAGTACATATAGGGCGAGGGATTGAGGTTGCGCAGAGCGCGATAGAGGTTGAGCGGCTCGGCATCGAAGTCGATGGACAGGCGCTGGGACACCACCACCTGCATACAGTCGCCCGCCAGCACATAGTCTTTGATGCGATTGACCGATTCCTGAAAGCGCGCCTCGCCGGTATGGGAGCGAAATTGCTGCTCGCTGGCGCCGTTCATACCCAGGCTCAGGTCGGGCGTGCTCGGCACAGGGCCGCGCAGGCGCGCTTCGAGCTCATCCAGCCGCCGCTGCGCCAGGGCAAAGGCATCGGGGATGTCCGGGTTGGCGTGCACCACAAAAATCAGTTTGCCCGCCAGGTTATCGAACACCAGCACCTCGTCGGACACGCACAGCAAAATATCCGGCGTGCCTATCACGTCCTGGGGCTGGCTCTGCTTGAGGTGGGGCTCCACATAGCGCACGCAATCATAGGCAAAGTAACCCACAAGGCCGCCGGTAAAGCGCGGCAGCCCAGGTAATTCAGGGGCGCGGTAGCGTTGCTTGAAAGCTTCGACAAACGTCAGCGCATCAGCCGCTTCGGCTTCTTCGACCAATTGGCCGTCGCGCTCTATGCGGATCTGGTCGCCAAAGGCTTTAAGTACCGTGCGCGCGGGCAGGCCGATCATGGAGTAACGGCCCCATTTTTCACCGCCCTGCACGGATTCAAACAGGTAGGAATAGGCGCCACGCGCCAGCTTGAGATAGGACGAGAGCGGGGTATCCAGGTCGGCCAGCACCTCGCGCATCACCGGGATGCGGTTGTAGCCCTGGGCCGCCAGTTGTGCAAATTCTTCGGGTGTCATGGGTTTACCTTTTAGCGCCTGACACTGCCGCTAAAGCAGTTTTTTGGCTCATAGGGTTTGGAACAAGTGCCAGAGCCAAAAAAAGGCTAACAGGCGCAGGAAGAAGAGCCCGAGATCAGCAGACTGGTTGGCGACTGGGCCAGACAGGCTGCCCCTGGGCAAAGGGCTAGCGGCGCCATCGAGGGGCGCGGGGACAGGGCACTTGCTGAAGCAAACCAAAGAGAATCACGGGGTTTTCCTGACATTTCCCAACAGGGAGAGCTAAACAGGGCGCCAGTTTACTCAAAAGCACCCTGACTGCCTACTACCCGACCAGCGCCAATTGCTCACGCAGGGCGCGGATCGCCGCCACATAATCCGGCGCGCCAAAAATGGCCGAGCCAGCGACGAAAGTATCCGCACCGGCTTCGGCCAGCTCACGGATATTGTCCAGCCCTACGCCACCATCAACCTCCAGACGAATCTGGCGCCCGCTGGCATCGAGCAGCTTGCGCGCCTCGCGCAGTTTATCGCGCACATAGGGGATAAACTTCTGGCCACCAAAGCCAGGGTTGACCGACATCAGCAAGAGCATATCCAAGTCTCCCAACAGGTAGCGCACCAGTTCCAGAGAGCTGGCCGGGTTGAGCACCAGCCCAGGGCGGCAGCCGCGATCACGGATCAGTTGCAGCGAGCGGTCGGGGTGACGCGAGGCCTCCGGGTGAAAGCTGATCCAGGTAGCGCCTGCATCCGCGAACTGGGCGATAAGGTCGTCCACTGGCTCTACCATCAGGTGAACATCGATGGGTGCAGTGACGCCATACTTGCGCAGCGCCTTGCACACCATGGGGCCAAAACTCAGATTGGGCACATAATGATTGTCCATCACATCGAAATGGATCATGTCGGCGCCTGCGGCCAGCACTGCATCCACCTCGGCGCCCAGGCGGGCAAAATCGGCGGCCAGAATAGATGGTGCTATCTTGTAGTCAGACTTATGGTCAGACTTGTAGTCACGATTCGCGTTTTGCATAAACTCTCTCAACAACCTCTCCCGGATGAAAGCGGATGATAGCGCGCAAGACACTGGCAGTGTTAACCCTGGCGATACTGGCGGGTATGGGCGGCGAACTGGCCGCCCAGGAGCCTCCCGTTGAAGCGGCAGAAAATCCCACCACAACCACTGAAGACCCCGCAGCCGAGGCATCCGCTCCGCCAACTACCGAGCCAGCGGAGGAACCCATTTACGCCTCCCGCCGCGCGCGCGACCAGGCGCTCCTGGCCAGAGCCCTGCCCGAAGAAGTCCGCTGGCTGGAACTTCCCTCCGGCCAGCAGCTGGCGCTCTACAAACCCGCTGAAGCACGCAGCACCCGGGGTGCACTGCTAATAATCCAGGGACACATGGAACCGCCTGGCTGGCACCCGATAATGGACAACCCGCGCCAGGGGTTACCGCGCCACGGCTGGGCCACCCTGGCACTCAACCTGCCCGCCCCCACACCAGCGGCGCCGCCACCTAGGCCCCTGAAGCCGTCGGTTGAGCAAAGCCAGACAGTACCTGCAGAGGAACAGCAACCAGAAGAGCGGCAACCGGTGGAAGATCAGCCGCCCGCCGCAGAACAACCGGCCTCAAGCCAGGTGCCTTCCCCCGATCCAGCGCCACCCGCTGCGGCGGTGGAAGAGCAACCTTCGCGAGAGGAACTGATTGACCAAAGTCTGGAAGCCGCATTCACCTGGCTGGCCGAAGAAAACCTAAGCCCGGTGGTACTGATGCTGGACGCCAGTTTGGCGTTGGAGATACTGGCAGTCTTGGAAGCCCGGCCCGAAGCCTCACCCGAGGCACTGATACTGATCCATTTGCAAAGTCATCGCGCCTTTAGCCTCAGTGAACTGGAGACGCTGTACAGCAACCCGTCGCTGCCGGTGCTGGATGTCTCCGTGACCAGCGAGCTTGCCCGCCTTACCGATGTGCGCCAAAAGCACAAAGGCGTTGCCCTGCGGCAGCAACTGGCGCACTACCGCCAGTTGGAGCTACCCGAGAGCCCGCCCTTGGCGCTGCGGGACGCCTCCTCCGCCTGGGTGGAACAGGTGCGCGGCTTTATGCAGCGCAAGCCGCCTAAACAATAAGGAGTGACTCACTGACGGAGCGCCCGTGGTAATATCCCGCGCCATAAACCATGACCATCAGGGAAGTTCCCGCGAGGACCCAGAGTGTGAGCGACAAGCCACCCGTCGACCCAAATCCCAATGCCACCCAGGTACGTGCTGCGCGCCCCGCGTCTGAGCAGGCGACCCGCGTGGCGGGCGACGCCCCCAGGAATACCCAAGCGCCTGAGAATACACAAGCGCCGAAAGGCACTCAGCGCGCGGCCTCCACCACCAACACCCAATTCACTCGCTACGGCGTCACCCACAGCCACTCCACGGGCTTTACCCGCGCGCAAGAAATGGCGCGCCAGGTACTCGATAACAGCGGCCAGCTACTGAAAAAACGTTTTGTGCTGGAAGAAGTGCTCGGCCACGGCGGCATGGGCACGGTTTATAAAGCCAGCGACCTGCGCAAAATCGAAGCTGAGGACCCCAACCCGCACATTGCCATCAAGGTGCTCAACCAGGATTTCAAAGGCCACCCGGATGCCTTTGTCACCCTGCAACAGGAAGCGGCCAAATCCCACACCCTGGCCCACCCGAATATCGTCACCGTGCACGACTTCGACCGCGATGGCGATATCCTCTACATGACCATGGAGCTGCTCGAGGGCGAGCCGCTGGATCAGTTGCTCAAAGCCCATCCACAGGGTTTAAAAAAGCCCCAGGCATTAAAAATTGTGCGCGATCTTTGCGCGGCCCTGGCCTATGCCCATCAGCGGCAAATCATTCACGCCGATTTCAAACCGGGCAACGTGTTTGTGATGAAAGATGGCAGCGCCAAGGTGCTCGACTTTGGTATCGCCCGAGCCGCCTCCAAGGAAAGCCAAAAGCACAAATTTGATGCAGGCCAGTTGGGCGCGCTCACGCCGGCCTATGCCAGCATCGAAATGGTGGAAGACAAACCCCTGACCTTTACCGATGATGTTTACGCGCTGGCGTGCGTGATCTACGAAATTTTTACCGGCAAGCACCCCTACGCCAGCCGCTCGGCCTACACAGCTCGCCAGCAACAGCTGAAGCTCAAACGCGTTGAGTGCCTGAACAGTCGTGAATGGCGCGCCTTGGCTCACGCCTTGGCGCTGGAAAAAAAGCAGCGCACCGCCAACATCAAGGATTTTGTCGCAGAGTTTTTTCCACGGCGGGGAACACTCGCGCTCAAACTCACCGCAGGCCTGGCGGCTCTGGCGTTGGTTGGTGCGGGTTGGTTTGCCTATCAGCAATACCAGGCCAGCATTCAGGTGGAAGCCACCGCCGCTGAAAAATTGCAGCTGGCACAAAGTTGTTTTGTGCAAAGCGACTTTGCATGCAGTATTGAGCAGGCCCAGGTAGTGCTCAGCCTTCAACCCGATAACAGCCTGGCCAGCCAGCTGCTGGAAAACGCCCGCAAAGGCGAGGCACTACAGCAAACACAAAAACGCATCGCGCAATTGGAATCCGAAGCCAAAGCCTGTTTGAGTGCACTGGATCACGCCTGCGCGCAACTGAAAACGCGAGAATTACTGTCGCTGGATCCGGCTCACCCCCAGGCACAGAGTTTGATGGAGGAAGCGCGCCGTATGGAGGTCAGCCGGGAAATTCGCGAACAAGTGGAGCTTGCGGATGAATGCCTGGCACAAAGTGATCTCGCCTGCGCCAACCGCTACGCTGAACGCGCGCGCGTTCTGGACGCGCAAAATCCAATGACCCTTGAGTTGCACAGCCGGATTCTGGATTTGCGCGAACAGCAGCAACAGGCAGCCGCCAGCCTCAGCCAGCAGCTTGCGCAAAAGCTTGCCGCCGGTGAAGCTTGCCTTAAACAACTGAATTTCACTTGTGCCCTGCAACATGCTGAAGCGGCGCTGGCGCTGGACAATCAGCACGCACCCGCCGTTGCGCTGCAAGAGTCGGCGCGCCAGGGACAGCGCCAGGCAGCCAGGGTCAAGGCAATTCTTGAGGAAGCCAAAACCTGCATGGATCAACAAAAAAATTATTCCTGCGCTATCGCCAAAGCGGAAGCGGCACTCAACCTGATCCCCAACCATGAGGAAGCAAAACTCATCAGGGATAATGCGTTGGAAATCCAACAACGCCTTAAGGAAACCGGTTTTACCATTCGTTAACAACCCAGAGGCCAACATGAAAAAGTCTATTAGTTTATTGCTCGTCGCCTGCCTGGTGGCCACCACCAGCTATGCCAATCCGCTCAAGGATCTCACCAGCAAAAAAAATCGCGACAAGCTTAAGACCGCCGCCACCGTCGTGGCCGTGGTTGCCGCCGCCAAGCTGATCGCCGATATGGTGATTGAGCACCGCTCAAAAAATGTGTCCAAAGAGGACAAGGTGGCAAAGGAATATAAGGAAAAGCATCAGGAGTTACCCGAGCAGCCAACCGCCACGCGCTATGTGACTGAAACAGATCCGGGCAAGGTGGTTGAAGTGGGCAAGAAGGTGGTGATTCGTTCCGATATCGTGGTGGTGCCAGGCAGCAAAACCAAGCAGGCGGTGATCGAAGAGCGCATTGTTATTTATGACAATGAAGACAACACCAAGCCGCTCAATACCCTGACCAAACCCGTTAACGGCAAAACCAAAAAAGCGGGCCATTATCAAAACGAGTTTTCGTTCACCCTGCCCGAAGGTTTGCCGCAAGGCGTTTACCCGATTAAAACCGAATTGCTGATTAACGGCCAAGCTGTTGAAAGTGCCAGCAACGATATTCAGTTGGTGATGATTTATGACGCGCAAGGCCAACAACAGCTGTTGGCTTTGGCTTATTAAAGCTGCTGATCCCGATCGCGAAAGCCGAGCAGATACAAAATAGCATCCAACCCCAGGGTTGAGATGCTGTGCTCGGCGGAGGCTTTTACCAACGGTTTAGCGCGAAAGGCGATGCCCAGGCCAGCGACACTGAGCATGGGCAAGTCATTGGCGCCGTCACCCACCGCGATCACCTGTTCAAGCGCAATACCTTCTTGCTGTGCCAGCATGGCGAGGAGTTCGGCTTTGCGTTTGCCATCCACAACGTCACCCACCACTTGGCCGGTGACCTTGCCGTCGACAATATCCAGCTCGTTGGCGTAAACATAATCAATGCCGAGTTTTTGTTGCAGGAAGCGACCAAAATAATTAAAGCCGCCGGAGAGAATTGCGGTTTTATAGCCGAGCTTTTTCAAGGTGCTAATGAGTTTTTCCGCGCCCTCGGTCAGCCGCAGGCTATGGGCTATGCCTTCGAGTACGGATTCATCCAGCCCCTTCAGCAGCGCCATGCGCCGGGCGAAGCTCTGTTTAAAATCCAGCTCGCCGCGCATGGCGGCCTCGGTAATTTCTGCCACCTGCTCACCCACGCCCGCCGCTTTGGCCAATTCGTCAATCACTTCGGCATCAATTAAGGTGGAGTCCATATCGAAACACACGAGGCGGCGATTGCGGCGGTAAACCGTGTCGCGCTGAAAGGCGATATCCACATCCAAGCCACTGGCCAGCTCCATTAAATCCGCACGCAAGGCAGTGACTTCGCCGGGCGTGCCGCGCACCGAAAATTCCACGCAGGCTTTGCTGCGCTCGTTAATGGCATCGAGGGGAATGCGGCCAGAAAGACGGTTGATGTGATCTATGTTGAGGCCGTGCTTAACGGTGATGCTGGTGAGTTCGGCGATTTGCACTGCCGTTACCTGGCGCGCCAGCAAGGTGACTATGTAGCGGGCCTTGCCCTGCTGATCGACCCAGTGCTGGTAGCTGTCGTGAGTAATGGGCTGGAAGCGTACCTGGATACCCAGCGCCGCCGCATCCTGAACGATTTCGGCCAGCAGTTGCTCCCGCTCCAGGGCGGAAAGCTTGATTTCCACCAGTATGCCCAGCGCCAGGGTGTCGTGGATAACGGCCTGACCTATGTCGAGGATATTGGCCTGGGCGCGCGCCAGCACACGGGTAATGGCGGAGGTGACGCCGGGCTTGTCGTCGCCCGAGGCGTTGATCAGAAAAATATCGCTCACAGTCTGTCTCTTGGCAGTGGGTCCGGGGGCGGCATTCTAGCCTAAAGCTGTTGCAGTCGTCAGGACTGGGGTTCTCTTGAGCCAAGGGCTATCCAAGCCTTGCAGGTCAGGCCTAAAATGCCCGCCATCGGCCAGCGGATGGCCCTAACCCAGATTGGATATGCCTGACCGCCATGCCTTTTACCCATCTTTATCGCTCCTATCCCCAATTGAGCCTTTGCACGCTGCTGCTGCTGTTCCTTGGCCTGCTCGGTGTCGGCCTGCATTTGCATTTGAGCAAAGCCCAGCAGGATGCCCAGATCAACGGCTACGGTCAGGCCCTGGCGAGCACAGCGGCGCGTCAAGCGGTGGAGGCAACGCTCAATCAGGACATGCTCAGCCTGCAAGCCATTTTGCAGGACATTACCCGCAATACCGCCGTGGTGGGCGCTACGGTGCACAACCTGGAAAACCAGCTGCTGGTGCAGAGCGGTTACGACCCGCACCAAAACCTCTCCGGTAAACGCTACGATTTCACCGCCCCCATAGCTCTGCACAACAATATTGCAGGCTACCTGCGAGTGACCCTCTCACAGCCGGATCACTCGCACGAAGACCAGCTTTTTCTCGCCATTTGGGTAGGTGCGGTAATGCTCGCACTGTTGATTATCTGGTGGTCCATCCAACTACAGTGGTGGCGCAACCTGCGCGACAAGCTGCCCTCGCCTACGCGGCTGATGTTCACCATGATCGAAAAGCTGCCGGACATACCCGAAGCACCACCGGAGCCTGAACCCAAGGAACCGGACTTGCCATCAGCGCCCCAGGTGGCGGTGCGCCTGCATATCCATATCCACAACCTCAATCGCCTCTACGAACAACTCAACAGCGAAAGCTTCTCCGGGCTTTTGCGTCGTTTTGAAAAGCAACTGCAGGACGTGCTGATTCTTTACCGGGGGCAGCGCCTGCTGCTCAATCAGGGCGTGCTGGTAATCGACTTTATTGGCGAGTCCTACGCCGATTGCAGTTTTCGCGCCCTGTGTTGTGCACAGCTGCTGAGCAACCTCTGCACAGCGGCGCCCAGCCCGCGATTACAAGTGTGCGCCCATATTCACAGCATAGCGGTGGGCGCCCACTACACCGGCCAGTCGCTGCTCAAGGATTTTATCGCCCAGCAGCAGGATCAACTGGACCCCCAGCGCGGCGAAATACTGATCAGCCGCAAACTGCTGGACGAAGAGCTGCTCTCCCACGCCGAAATCGTACCCGACACGGGCAAGTTGCTGGCGATCAAACCACCCTACTGCGAACTCCTGGCCAAGCAGGAAGCCTCGCTACAACCGCCGCGCGCGCAATAAATTCGCAACAAAAACATCATTCAACCGTAACCTGGTTTTCATACCCTGTGGGGGCCACCCCTCACAGGTCTGATGCACCATGCTCAACATTGAACA
Source organism: uncultured Cellvibrio sp. (assembly GCA_965652595.1). GTDB lineage: Bacteria > Pseudomonadota > Gammaproteobacteria > Pseudomonadales > Cellvibrionaceae > Cellvibrio. The sequence goes on from CBFGWO010000053.1 coordinate 15,030, forward strand.
CTCGGTAAATACCAAGTTTCCCGGTTTCGCCAAGCGCGCACCTCTGATTCAAAAATCTACCCTCAGCATTCTGCGCAAACTCACTCGCGAACAGGAAATCAATTGCTTTTTGCGCGACAACCAGGGCAACCGTGGCTTGGATTTTATCGATCGGATCTTCGACTACTTTAATTTCAGCTACAGCGTCAGCCACCGCGAGCGGGACAATATTCCCGCCCAAGGGCGTGTGGTGATTATTGCCAACCACCCGATTGGCTCTCTGGATGGCCTGGCCTTGATTCGCCTCGTCAGCGAGGTGCGCCGCGATGTCAAAATTGTTGCCAACGATATGCTCATGGCTTTTGAGCCGCTACAGGAACTCTTGTTGCCACTGGACAACATGACCCGTAGCGCCTACCGCCAAAGTTACAAAAACATTCTGCAGGCGCTCAACAACGATGAAGCGGTGATTGTATTCCCCGCAGGTGAAGTCTCCCGTGCCAGCCCGCAGGGTATCCGCGACGGCAAGTGGCAGGCAGGTTTTTTGCACTTTGCAAGAAAAACCCAGGCACCACTACTACCTATCTTTGTTTCGGCCAAAAACTCACTGCTGTTTTACAGCGCCTCGATGATTTTCAAACCTTTTGCCACCGCCCTGCTGGCCCACGAAATGTTTAACAAGCGCTCCTGCGAAATCAAATTTCGCGTGGGCGAAATGATTCCGCACCATGCACTGGAAAGCGATCAACTGGCGGACAAGGCGCTGATCAAGCGCTTGAAAAAACACCTGTATAAAATTGGCAAAAATAAAAAGGCGATTTTTGTTACCGAAAAAACCATCGCCCACCCGGAAGAACGCACTGCGATAAAAAAAGAATTATCAGCCGCCCAACTCATTGGCACTACCCGCGATAACCATAAGATTTTTTTATGCGACCAGACACGGCAGCCATCGGTAGTGCGCGAGATCGGCCGTTTACGTGAAATGACTTTCCGCCTGGTGGGTGAAGGTACTGGCAGCCGCCGCGACCTGGATAAATACGATCACTACTACCGCCATCTGGTGCTCTGGGATGAGGACAAACTCTGTATCGCAGGGGCCTATCGCATTGGCGACTGCGCGCAGATTTTGCGCGATCAAGGGTTGCACGGGCTTTACACCGCTGAGCTGTTTCACTACCGCACCGCCGCCACCGCCTATCTTGAGCAGGCAGTGGAATTGGGGCGCAGCTTCGTTCACCCGGATTACTGGGGCAAGGCCAGCCTGGATTATTTATGGCAAGGTCTGGGCGCCTACTTGTCTCACAATCCCCAGATACGCTACGTGCTCGGCCCGGTGAGCATGAGTGCAAAATACCCACGCGAATTGCGTGATCTGGTGGTGTTTTATTATCAGCGTTATTACACACGCTCACCCATTGCCGCCAGTGGTCGCCACCCGCATGTGTTGGACGATGATATCTACCAATCAATTCGCCAGGAGTTTTCCGATCTGGATAAAGACCAGGCGTTTGAGTTACTGCAACAAAAATTTCAGGACCAGGGCCAGAAACTGCCGGTACTATACAAACAATACGCCGCACTCTACGAAGAGGGCGGTTACCAGCTGTTGGCTTTTAGCGTTGATTCGGATTTTGGCAACTGCCTGGACGGCCTATTTATGGGTGATTTAACGCTCATGAAAGCCAGCAAAAAGCAGCGTTACTTCAGCAAGACCTCCGAAGCGGCTTAGGTATCGATAAACCGGTCGCCGCTTTTTCACCTTGACGCTCTGGATGATTGCGCCTAAGTTGGGGCGCTATTGTATCCAGGGACGTCTTTCATGTTTAACCGACTCCGCTTAACCTTAAGTCGTCGAAATAAGATCATGGCGACTCTACTGATTATTCTTGGCCTAGGGTTCGCCTTGCCTGAGCCAAGGCTCATTCCCGTTGTCGGCGCCAGCCCGGCAGACTGGAATCCAAAATCTTTCTGGTTTGAGCCCTGGGGAAAATCCGGTGTTCATAAAGGCATAGATATTTTCGGCAAAAAAGGCACGCAAGTATTAAGTGCCACCCACGGCCTGGTAATTTTTTCCGGTAACCTCGAGCGCGGCGGCAAGGTGGTTTTACTCCTCGGGCCCAGCTGGCGTTTTCACTATTACGCGCACCTGAATTCGATTGAGACCCGCCCGCTCAGATTTGTCAGCGCCGGAGAGCCCATCGCCACTCTTGGAGATACTGGCAACGCCCAAGGCAAGGCGCCCCATTTGCATTACTCAATCCTGCGCATCATTCCCCTGCCCTGGCTGATAGACACCAGCACCCAGGGTTACAAAAAAGCGCTTTATGTTGATCCCGGCCAATACCTCAGTGACTGATACAGGAATACGCCATGTCCGACCTTAAAGACCCACGTGTGCTCTTTGCCGCTGAGCGCACTCTGCTCGCCTGGAACCGCACGAGCTTGTCATTGATTGCGTTCGGGTTTGTGGTAGAGCGCGCAGGATTACTGATGCAAGCCCTAACACCTGCACGGGATCTGTCAACACAGGAATCCCTAACGCTTTGGTTGGGATTGGCGTTTATCCTGCTGGGATGCGTTACATCTGCTTTTTCCGCACAGCAGTATTTGCGCGTACTCAAATCGTTGCAACCGGCGGAGTTTCCACCGGGTTATACCGCCAAATGGGGCATAGCAATTAACTGGCTGTTAACCATCATGGGTGTATCGCTTAGCCTGATATTAGTGATGGGTTAAAACAAAAACATAGGCGCGTCCTTGCGCCTGTGGACGTTAACGCAGGGCTTCGATACCGGCACCAAAGTTGATATGGAAAGGAGCGCCGTCGAGCACCAGCGCCGGAACAGATTTTACTCCGGCAGACTCAGCCTCTTTAACGCGAGATTTTTGTTCACCCAAATGAACAACTTCGAGCTGGTATTTTGCAGGATCTATTGCCATAGCAAGCTGTTGTTCTGCGGCAACGCAAACCGGGCAACCGGCGTGATAAAAAGTAGCTTTGGTTTTCATAGTGAGTCTCCTGTAGACTAATGACTGTGCGAAACGCGAGTGGCAGTGCAAACTGCACAAATCCATACTAATCACCGCACAACCTTCAAAACAGCAGGTACTTTTTGGTAACCCAGGCACCTTATGGTGTAGTTTGTGGTTTTTTAAGGAGAAAAAATGTCTTTAAAAAAATCCGCTTATGCACAATTGGAAGATGTTATCGGCTGCAAATGGTCGGTTTCAGTGCTGATGGCGGTAGCTGAGGGTATTCATCGTCCCGGTGCGCTCGAGCGTCACATCGAGGGCATTTCCACCAAAATTCTCAACGAGCGGCTGCGCAAGCTCAGCGCTTACGGCTTGCTAACCAAGCAGGTTTTTGCCGAGGTGCCGCCCAGAACCGAGTATCAACTCACGCAAAATGGCGAGCAACTTATCGATATTCTTGCGCGCATCAAGCAACTGGATGGTGAAATCAAACAGTCTGCGCGCGTTTGAATGCTGATGTCTCACTACTGAAATGCTGTATCGAGATCACACTCTGGAGCATCAAATAAAAAATAGGGATAATTTTGACGAAAAGCGTGTCAACTTATGGCAAGGTCTTATTAAGGGTGCTCGGCAATTAAGTATTTTTCGCTTTTTTTTGCTGGTTTCCTGCCGTTATAGACCTCTTGTTATCACCAGGCTAAACAAGACCAAACAAAGGAGAACAATGATGAAAACACTTAAAATGATCACTGCAATGACGCTGGCACTGGTAATCTTGGGCGGCTGTTCCCAGAAAGAAGACCCAAAAGACACCGGCGAAGCACTCAAAGAATCCGCCGCTGATACCTGGGAAAAGACCAAAGATCACACCAAGGCGCTGACTGACGAAGCCAAGGAAAAAGCCGAGAGCGCTGGCGAAAAAACAGAGGATGCCATGGAAGAAGCCGGCGAAACTCTTGATGGCTGGGCAGATGATGCCAAAGAAGCTGCTGAAGACACAGGCGAAGCCATCAGCGATGCCGCTGAAGACGCCATGGAGGCCACCGAGGACGCCGCAAAGAAAGTGAAAGAAAAAGCCAAAGAAGCTACTGAGTAACGTCTTAGTTGTGCCGGGCCCCAGCGCCCGGCTTTCACGCCCCCCGCCAATTCCCTCAGTTCGATCTCCGCACCCTCTTTAAGGTAAAATTCCGCCGGGCTGCGCAGCGTAAACCACAGCCGTGCCACTAAAACCACAAGAGAGAGGTAATCAACCATGAAAATTGCGTTAATGAACGAATTCAGCCAGGCGAGCAAAAACGCCATAGTGCTACAACAACTCAAGGAAGTCGCTGCAGAACAGGGTCACAGCGTGTTCAACGTCGGTATGAGCGACGACAACGACCACTATCTCACCTATATCCACTTGGGCATCATCGCCAGCCTGCTGCTCAACTCCAAAGCGGTGGATTTTGTGGTGAGCGGTTGCGGCACCGGCCAGGGCGCACTTATGTCACTCAATGCCCATCCGGGTGTGGTGTGCGGCTACTGCATCGAACCTTCCGACGCCTTTTTGTTTGCCCAGATCAACAACGGCAACGCCCTGGCGCTGCCCTTTGCCAAAGGCTTTGGCTGGGGCGCCGAGCTGAATATGCGCTACATATTCGAAAAGGCCTTTACCGGTGTGCGCGGCCAGGGCTATCCCGCCGAGCGACGCGAATCCCAAGTGCGCAATGCGGGCATTCTCAGCCAGGTGAAATCCGCGCTGAACAAGGATTATCTCGAAGGCCTGAAATCCCTCGACCCGGAGCTGGTCAAGGTGGCTGTGGGCGGCGAGCGCTTCCAGGCCTGCTTCTTTGAGCATTGCCAGGAGCCCGCGATTGCCGACTTTGTGCGGGGCTTCGTGGGCAAATAAGCCTCGCCTTTTGGCTCCCCCGTGTAAGTGATAAGCTCGCAGGCTTTGAGTCTGCGAGCTTTTTTGTTTATGCATATCCATATTCTCGGCATCTGCGGCACCTTTATGGGCAGCCTGGCGCAACTGGCCAAGGCCCTGGGCCACAGAGTCACCGGCAGCGATGCCAATGTGTATCCCCCCATGAGCACCCAGCTGCAAGCGGCGGGTATTGAACTCATTCAGGGCTTTGATCCCGCACAGTTGGAACCCGCGCCGGATCTGGTGATTATTGGCAACGCCATGAGCCGGGGCAATCCGGCGGTGGAAGCGGTGCTCAATCAAGGCATTCCTTACACCTCCGGCCCTCAATGGCTGCACGATCATGTGCTGCCGGGCAAATGGGTGCTGGCGGTAGCGGGCACCCACGGCAAAACCACCACCAGCGCCATGCTCGCCTGGATTCTGGAATACGCCGGTATGGCGCCGGGCTTTTTAATCGGCGGTGTAACGAAAAATTTTCCGACCTCGGCACGCTTGGGCGACACGCCTTTTTTTGTGGTGGAAGCCGACGAATACGACAGCGCTTTTTTTGACAAGCGCTCCAAATTTGTTCACTACAA
>CBFGWO010000054.1:0-20427 GCA_965652595.1 uncultured Cellvibrio sp.
TGAATTGTTATTAAGGAGAGATTGTTATGAGTGCAACTTTTGTGGGTCCCGATGGCAAAATCCGCTGCGGCTGGTGTGCGGCTACCCCTGACTATATCGATTACCACGATAAGGAGTGGGGCTATCCCGTAAGTGATGATTTTCGATTGTTTGAAAAAATCTGCCTTGAAGGTTTTCAGTCGGGGCTCAGCTGGCGCACTATCCTGGCCAAGCGCGAAAATTTTCGTGCTGCCTTCAAGCAGTTTGACTTTAATAAGGTTGCACGGTTTACCGAAAAGGATGTGGAGCGATTGCTGCAAGATGAAGGCATAGTGCGTCATCGCGGCAAAATAGAAGCGGTTATTAACAATGCCCAGCGCGCCAAGGAAATGGTTAAGCAAGAAGGCTCGCTGGCGGCTTTTTTCTGGCGCTTCGAGCCTGACCCCAAATCCCTGCCGATGGCGCAAACCCGTTCCACCTCGCCCGAGTCTGTGGTCTTATCCAAAACGCTCAAAAAATTGGGCTGGAAATTTGTTGGGCCGACAACGGTGTATGCCTTTATGCAGGCCATGGGCATGGTGAACGATCACATCAGCGAGTGTGTGATTCACGGCAAGGTGGTTAAAGCGCGCAAGGTGTTCAAACTGCGCTGAAATGGATGAATATTCCCGGGCTAGGCCTGCGGGCTAGCCCATAATTTTTTCACGAAAAATAAAAAACACCGCACCCAGCAGGCACAATCCTGCCCAGAGGTAATCCAGCTTGAGCGGCTCTTTCATATAAAAAAAGGCAAAGGGCACAAACACGCTCAGGGTAATCACTTCCTGCAAAATTTTTAACTGGCCAATATTCATCACTGTGTAACCAATGCGGTTGGCGGGCACCTGCAACAGATACTCAAATAAGGCCACGCCCCAGCTGATGAGTGCGGCAATTATCCAGGGCTTGTGATTGAGTTCCTTGAGGTGGGCGTACCAGGCAAAGGTCATAAAAATATTGCTGCAAAAAAGTAGCCCTATGCTGGTCAGGGTGGCTTGCATGATGTGTGTTAGTCCGCCGAGTTGAGTTGTTCGCGTTTGTCCAATCGATAGCCGGCTATGGCCGAGGCGATAATGCCCAAACCATAAGTTGCAAACCAGAGCCAGAGATAGAGCGTGAGTTGCTGATTTTTTTCCGGATCATCTGGGCGCGCGAGAATAAGGTCTTTGATCGTCCAGATGTTAGGTATCAGTTCACCGCGCAGCGTCTGCTGAAAAAGCTCCCAGACTTGCGTCAGATAAAAATCTGCCAGGAAGGCGAGCGCGAACAGGTTGGGCACCAGAATCACTAATCCCAAAAAGGTTTGATGCACCAGAAACAGTCCACCGGCGGGTAGAGCGGCGGTGGATACCAGCGTAGCCTTGACCCAGTGTTTGAGTGGCTTGGGCGAGATCTTTGCGTTGGCCTGCTTCATTCCGCCACCAGTTGCACTTGTCGAAAGTGTCCCTGCCCCGACTGGCCCAACAGCTCGGCCAAATAAGGCAGGCAGCTTTGCATGGCTTGCCAGAGCGTCCAGGGTGGGTTGATCAGAATCATACCGCTGGCGGTCATTCCGGATTCGTGACTATCAGGTAGAACGCCCAACTCAAACAGCTGAACATTGCGTATACCGCTTCTGGCCAGGCTTTTTTCCAGCTCGAGGATGCGCGCGCGCTGCACTACCGGATACCAGAGCGCGAAGGTGCCGGTGGCAAAGCGTTTGTGGGCCGATTCGAGTGCATCCACCACCAGTCGGTAGTCGTTTTTGATTTCGTAGGAGGGGTCGATCAATACCAGAGCGCGTCTGTCGGGTGGCGGCAGGAGCGCTTGCATACCTTTGAGGCCATCATTGTCGCTGATCGTCACGCGTCCGTCAGAACCCAAGGCTTCACACAGGAGGCGATGATCGGTGGAGTGAAGTTCGTGTAAAAACAGCTTGTCCTGGGCGCGCAACAGGCGTTGCGCGATGAGCGGCGAGCCGGGATAAAACCTGGGTGCGCGCTGTGGGTTGTTGTCATCGGTGTTGAAGCTGCGCACCAGTGCCAGGTAATCCGCGAGTGCCGGGGGTGTGTCCTCGCGAGACCAGAGGGCGGCAATGCCTGTATCAAATTCCCGGTTCTTGCGTGCCTGCTCGCTGTTGAGCAGGTAGCCGCCCGCCCCGGCGTGGGTGTCTATTACGCGCAGGGGCTTTTCTTTCTGGGCCATATAGCTTAGGGCGTGAACCAGTATCAGGTGTTTGAGCACATCGGCATGATTTCCGGCGTGAAAGGCGTGACGGTAACTGAGCATGAGGGTTCCTGGTAACGCATGAATGAGCGCGGGGATTATAGCCTTGCGCCAGGCTGGTCGGTTTACAAAAAATATCAACGCCGCGCGCAGCAGACTTTGAGCGGCAGGGTCGAAGGGTTAAAGTAACCCCTCGCTCCCGGATACTGGGCGTTGCAACCGCTGTATAGGATGTGTTCTTGTCGACTTCTCTTGTTAACCTTGTTTCAGCTTTGGCCCTCCCGGCTCTCCTGAGGGCCTCCCGCCTTCTGCTGCTGGTTCTGCCCCTGTTGGGGATGGCGGCGGTTCAAGCCGCCAGCCCGGAAATTATTATCCAGGGCGGTATAAAAAGCTTGCGGGATAATATCCGCCACTTTCTTCCCTTTGCCGATCAGGGTTGCGAGACCCCGCCCTGGCGCCTGCGCGCCCTGGTGCGTGACTCACAAACCCAGGTTGCGCGCGCCGCCGAAGCTCTGGGCTATTACCAACTCACTTACACATCCGACATCGAAAGCCTGGAGAACTGCTGGCGACTCACCCTCAGGTTGGAACCGGGTGAGCCGGTGCGAGTTGCCGAACTGCGCCTGGTGATCAACGGCGAGGGTTCCAGCGATCCTGTATTTCAAGCTATCCACGAAAATCCGGGTATCAAGCTGGGCGATCGGCTTGACCATGGTCGCTACGAAACGCTCAAAGGGCGTTTTGGCAGCCTGGCGACGGCGCGGGGTTATTTCGATGGCCGTTTTGAGCTTTCCCAGGTGGCGGTCAACTTGGCCGAAAATACCGCTCGGATAGAGTTGGTTTACAACACTGGGCCCCGCTATCGCCTGGGTGAAATCAGTATTCATCAAGAGATTCTCGATGATGCCTTTGTGCGTCGCTATTTGAATATCGCCCCCGGCGATGAGTTTGACGCTGACAAACTCCTACAGCTCAAAGCCCTCTACGGTGCCAGCAAATATTTTGCGCTGGCGAGCATCACACCCGACCTCCAGGCGTTGGGTGATGGCGAGGTGCCGGTGAATATCCAACTGGATGCGCGCAAGCGCTATAGCTATTCGATAGGCGCCGGTGTGGACACGGACACAGGCCCGCGCCTGCGTCTGGGTTATGAGGATCGCTATTTCACCTCCACCGGCCATTTTTTGGAGGCGAATCTCCAGCTGTCGGAGGTCAGGAGTAATCTGGAGGCGGCCTACACCATTCCCTGGCAACGCCCGGCCCACCAGTATTTACGTTTTTCCTCCGGCTACCAACACGAAAGTTTTTCGGATTCACGCAGTGATCTTTATCGTGTGGGCGCCAGCTACACCAGCATGCAGGACAACCAGTGGTTGTTTATCTATGGGCTCAATCTCGAGCGAGAGTTTTCCCGAGTGGCTGGCGAAGCAGAGCGGCGCACCGATTTGTTGATTCCCTCCTTGCAGGTATCCCGCTCGCGCACTGATGGCAATCCCTACCCGCTAGCAGGCTGGCGACTGCAAGGACGCCTGTCAGGCTCACCGGAAACCCTGGGTTCGGATTTCAGTTTTTTGCAGTTTTACGGCCAGGCCAAATTTATCCAGTCGGTGGGCAAGGGCCGGCTGCTGTTGCGCACCGAAGTGGGCAGCACCCGCGTGAGCGAATTCAGTCAGTTGCCTCTGTCGGTGCGCTACTTCGCCGGTGGAGATACCAGCGTGCGTGGTTACAGCTACAAATCCATAGGCACAGAGGACGCTGAGGGCAAGGTGATAGGGGGGCGCCACCTGCTCACCGCCAGTGTGGAATACGACTATCGCGTGCGCCCCCAGTGGGCGATAGCGGCATTTTTTGATCAGGGCGACGCGGCTGAAAATTTTGAGTTTGATTTCAAGCGCAGTGTGGGTGTTGGCGTGCGCTGGATTTCGCCCATAGGCCCGGTGCGCATTGATTTGGCTTGTGCCCTGGACGGCGTGCGTTGCAGCACTGGCAGCACCGAGGGCTGGGGCCTGCACCTGAGCATGGGGCCGGATTTATGAACTGGCGGCGCAGCTTACGCCTGATCAAATGGAGCATCCTGGGGTTGGTGCTCTTTATGTTGGGCACGCTGGTAACGGTGAGCTTGATCGTGGCCACCGAGCCGGGCAGTCGTTTTTTTCTGCAACAGGCCAGCCGCTTTTTGCCGTTGGAGTTAGGCGAGATTCGCGGCAACCTGATGGAGGGGTTGGACCTGGCGTATGTGGATTTTCGCGTGGAGGAAGGCGGACGCTTGCAGCAGCGCTACCGCGCCGAAAACATCTCCTTTCGCTGGCAACCCCTGGCGCTGATGTACAGCGCGGTTTCCGTGCAGTCGCTGCATGCGGACAATCTTCTGCTGGTGTTGCCTGCATCGACGGAAACCGCCGAACCTGTCGCCAGCCCCTGGCCCAGTTTCGCCCTGCCGGTTCGCGTCGAACTGGGTCAGCTGCAAGTGCGCAACCTGCGTATCGAGCAGCAAACAGCGGATGGTGAGCCACAAGTGTTAACCGGCTTTCAGAGTGTGAGCGGCTCCCTCAGTCTCGGCACCTTTAACTTTCGCCTGTCAGATTTAGCGTTGGTGGCCGATGACTACACCCTGATCGCCGATGGTCGCATAGGCCTGCGCTATCCCTACGATGCGAGCCTTGAGCTTTTATGGCAATACCAGCTGGGCAGTGAGGACGCCGCCGAAGAACCCTTGTTGTTTTCGGGTCGTGGCAGCCTGGGGGGGGATATTCGCACCCTGACGCTGGAGCATCAGCTGACCGCACCTCTGCAAATTGAGTCCCGAGGCCAGTTGCTGCCCAACCTCTCCAGCCCCCCGGAAGCCGTCGCCGCCCTCGCCAGCCCGGAGCTGCGTTTGGACAGCGATTGGCCCTTGCAGCCGTTGCCGACGCGCTGGCTGCCGGCGGACGCGCCCGTCCCCTCGCTGGCGGGTAACCTGCTTATCAGCGGCTGGCTGGATGCCTATCAATTCCGTCTGGATTCCCAAGTGGAAACCCCCGGTTGGCCCGCTTTTGTCCTGGAAGCCCAAGCCAGCGGCAACCTCGAACAGCTGGCGATTGAGTTTTTGCGCAGTGCTCTGCGCGAACCCTCTGTGGCGGGCAGTGCCAGCAAGCTTGAAGTAAGCGGCAGCCTCGCTTGGGCACCGAGCCTCGCCTGGGATTTGAACCTGAAGGCCGAGGCCCTGGACCCGGCGCGCTTTGTGCAGGATTGGCCCGGCAACCTGTCGCTGACCGCCAAGACCTCCGGCAGCCTTGAGGAAGGCAAAGTCTCCCTCAAGGTGAATGAGCTGGATGCCAGTGGCCAGCTGCGTGGGTTGGAACTCAACGCCCAGGGCGACCTGGACTTTGCGCCAGAACACATCGACAGCCCCGGTCTTTTTCTCGCGCTGGGTGCCAACCGGGTACAACTCAAAGGGCGCCTGGATAATCGCCAATTGGATCTGGGCTGGTCTTTGGATGCGCCCTATCTCAATCAGCTGGATACCCGCCTCACGGGCGCCTTCAGCACCAGCGGGCAAGTGAGCGGCAACCTTGATCAGCCCCGGCTCAACCTCACGGCCAAGGCCCGGAAATTGGGCTGGGATCAGCAGCTGAGGCTGGAAGACTTGAGCCTGTCGCTGTTGCCCGATGAGCGTCAGCACTACAACCTGGCTATGGCCCTGACTGAACTGCGGCTGGCCGATACCCTGATCAAACGCTTTGAACTCGAGGGTGAGGGTGAATTGGCGGGTCATAAATTGCGGGCCGATTTGGATGCTCAGGAGCTGGGGCGTTTAAGCCTGGCGCTCAACAGCGGCTACGACCGGGGTGAGTGGCAGGGTCAGTTCACCGAGCTGGAATTGCGCCTGCCGGAATTGCCCAGTTGGTGGTTGCTCAGTGCGACGCCCATGAGCGCCAGCGCCGCGCACCTGGACTTTGGCAATCTCTGCCTGACCACCAGGTTGGGCCAGGAAAATAAGCCGAACGGCGAAGAGGCATCAGAAGAGACTGCTGCCCTCGAAGAAGCCTCTACCGAGGAGGCCTCGGTTCCCTCCCTGTGTACCCAAGGCCGTTGGGACGCTCAGGGTTTGGAGATTCAGGGCAAGTTGGAGTCTGTGCCGCTGCGCCAACTGCGCGCCTTGCTCAAACCGGACGTTTCCCTGCGCGGCTATCTTGAGGGGCAGTTTGCTTTTCAGCAGCCTTCAGGTGCATCCCCCAAAGCCAGTTTTAGTTTGGTATCGCGCGAGGCCGAGCTTCACTATCAGTACGCCGATGATCCTGTGCAGATCTACCCCTGGCAAATTTCGCGTCTTGAGGGAGAGTGGCGCGACAACCAGCTCAACAGTCAGTTGGAAACCCGCTGGCCCCCCTACGGCGAGATGCAGGCGCAGCTGGGCGTGAACACCGCCAGTCAGGCGTTGAGCGGTACCTTGGGCGCCAATTTTATTGATCTAACGCCCCTGGGTGCGTTGATTCCCATGGCTGACGACCTCAGCGGCCAGTTGGTGGCAGACCTGAATATCGGCGGCCAACTCGACCAGCCCCGGCTCGATGGCAAGCTGGTGTTGAGCCAGGGCGCTGCCAAAATTCCCCATCTGGGTTTGGCGCTGGAGCAAGTCGGCGTCACCCTCAGCAGCGACGGCAATGGCCGCATGGAGCTGGATTCCCGGTTTGTTTCGGGGGGCGGCAGTTTGCAACTCTCCGGCCAGTTGCAGGGCTTTGGCAGCGACCAGTGGCAACTCAATGCGGCCATGGAGGGCGACAACTTTCAGGTGGTGGATCAAACCCAGATCAAGGCGCGGGTCAGCCCTTCGATACGCCTGAGCGCCAATGCTGCCGAGACCCGTCTTACCGGCGAGGCGCGTATCCCCTATGCGCAGATTGATATCAAAACCCTGCCCGCCTCAGCTACCCAGGTTTCTGACGATGTGTTTATCGAGGAGGCGGGGCGCAGCAATGGGCGAGTCAACGGTCAAAATCGCCTTTTTATGAATGTGAGCGCCGAACTGGGCGATAACGTGCGCCTGAATGGGTTTGGCTTGACCAGCCGCTTATCCGGGCGCATGCAGGTAATCAAAACGCCGGAACGCGCACTGCTGACCACGGGTTATGTGGGGGTGGCGGAAGGGAAATACCGGGCCTATGGCCAGGAGCTAACCATCAGCCGTGGGCAGTTGGTATTCCAGGGGCCCTATGACAATCCCGGCCTGGATATCCGCGCCCAGCGGCTGGTCCGTGGTACCAGTGAGGACATTATCGGCCTGCAAATTGGTGGCACCTTACAGCGCCCCACCAGCCAGGTTTACGCCGATCCGCCGCTGGAGAACGAGGGTGATGCCATGGCGATATTGCTCACCGGCAAGCCATTGTCAGAAGCCTCGGCCGGTGATGCTTATCTGATTATTTCAGCCATGAGTGGCCTGAATGTCGACGGGGAAGGTGGCGTTACCGGCAAAATTGCCAACGCCTTTCGCTTGGATGAATTAACCATCAATGCCGAAGACGGCTTTGAGCAGAGTGAGCTGTGGTTGGGCAAGCAAGTGACCGAGCGCTTGTTTGTGCGCTACGTCGTCAGCCTGTTTGAACAGGCCAATAAGCTGGTGATGACCTACCAGATCAATGACCGGTTACGCCTCGAAACCGAATCTGGCCTCACCCAAAGTGCAGACATCATTTACAAGATAGAGCGCTAACTATTTATTGCCCCAGAGCTTGGCCACTGCCCTGTCGCTCCCGAGTAAACCCACTACCAGGCCGAGAATAGACACGCCACCAAAAATCAGCGCGGCCACCAGGTGGCTCCAGGCACCTTGACTGATAGCGACCCAGGCAACCGCCAGGCTCAACCCCAAAAATACCAGGCTCATCACCAGTAGCACGGTGCGATTCAGGGGTTTGTACTGATAGTCCGCCGTGCCTTTTTCCAAGGGGTTGAGCAGAAAGCCAAACAAGCGGCGGAGTTGATCTTTCATGTGGAGGCTTCCGTAAGGGCTGAAGAAAGGCGCCAGTCTACCTGAAGGCGCCATGATCTTTACCCTTAACATTTCCAGACTGGCTAGTACCCGGGCTTGGGTTTAGTCTGGCTGGCACCTAAGCCCCTGTCCGCTCAATCCTCTCTCAAGGAGTCATCCATGAATCGCCTATCGCGCTCGCTGCTCGGCCTGACACTGATTTTTACCGCCCTTGGCGCATCCGCCTGCCCTGAGTATTTGCAGGGAGAATACCGTCGGCTGCACTCGGACGAGTCGGTCAACCTCTGTGAATTGACCCAGGGAAAAGCGGTGTTGGTGGTGAACACCGCCAGCCATTGCGGGTTTACCAAACAGTTCAAAGGTCTTGAGGAAGCGCACAAAAAATACCTCGACAAAGGCCTGGTGGTGGTGGGCTTCGCCAGTGACGACTTCAATCAGGAAGCCAAGGATGAAGAAGAGGCTGCCAGCATTTGCTTTGTCAATTTTGGTGTGACCTTCACCATGTTGGCGCCGACCTCGGTTAAGGGCGAAAACGCCAACCCGCTATTCAAGGCGCTGGCTGAGGCGACCGAGGAGCCTGCCTGGAACTTCAATAAATACTTGTTGGACAGAGAGGGTAAGGTAGTGAAGCACTTTGGCAGCATGACCTCTCCTGACGCCAAGAAATTTACCCGCGCCATCGAAGAGTTGTTGTAATCGATATTAATTTTGCACCGCCAAGGTCCTAATCTCAGGCCTTGAGCGGGGCAATGCAGACACAATCCTCCTTCTAATCCCGCTATTTTTTAGAATTAATTGCTTTTAATTCTTAAATTTTCCGCTTTTTTTGTTATTTAGCCTGATTTCGCCGAGGCTGAAAAATCGCTGGATGTTAGTGATTAATAGCCGATTTCTCCGCTATTTTCGGGCTTAATCCAGATTAAATCTGCAATACCCTGTTCAGGGCTTAACGAGCGCTTAGGGGCGGGTTAGTTCTCGCTCTTTCGGTGGGTCTTGCGCAAAAATCTTGCTGTTTCTGTTGAAACCGGTTACAAAAAGCGGCATTATCCCTCCCCGAAATCAAAATTCTGATTTATCAGTTTTTTTAGCTGCACATAACAATAATGGCACCCGGAGCCCCAGATGATTACCCGCCGTCTTTCGATTTCTATCGTTTATCCCAGCTATTGCCGACAGGTCGAGTAGTGGCTTTGCCATGGGTGCTGTTGCACCCACCAAGAATCCAAAAATCTCCAAGCACTTTTTAAGAATTCTCCAAGACCCACGAGGAAGCTCAGCATGATCAAACACAGCCCCTATAACCCTAGCCCCCATCGTTTGAGCGCCTGCCGCACAAAAAAGGCGCGCCTGGCGCTGGCGATCAGCTGTGTGCTGGCGAGCCCGGTTCTCTACGCCCAGGAACCTGAAACCCAGGAGCTGGAAGACGGGACAATAGAAGAAATTCTGGTGCGCGGCGTGCGCGCGTCCCAATCAAAAGCGATTGATATCAAGCGCAACTCGGCGGCGGTGGTGGATTCCATCGTGGCGGAAGATATCGGCAAGCTGCCGGACGTCACCATTACCGATTCGCTGCAACGGGTGACCGGTGTGCAAATTACCCGTCAGGCCAACGAAGGCACCACCCTCAACGTGCGTGGTATGCCGCAGGTGTTGACCACGCTCAACGGCGAGCAATTTCTTAGCCCCTGGTCGATTACCGAAGTTCAGGCGAACTACTCGGATGTGCCGGCAGGCATCATCAACGGCGTGGATGTTTTTAAATCCCAATCAGCCGCCACCCTCGCGGGCGGGATATCGGGCGTGGTGGATTTAAAAACACTGCGCCCCTCAAGCCTCAAGCCAGGTTGGACCGCCAGTGTGCGCGCCGAGGGCTCCCAGGGTTCGCGCTCGGATAAAGAAGCCAAGGCCGATGGCAGTCAGGGTAGCCGCACTCCTGATTACAACGTGAACCTGACCCTTGGTCACAAATTTGATAATGACATTGCGTTTGTGCTCAGCGCTTACGATTCCAGTTCCTACGCGGCCAACTATTCGATTTGGGACAATGTGCGTCTGGGTTTTTTGAATCAACAAGGCGGTACACCCGGCGATCCTTATGATTTGAATGGCAATGGCGACCTCACTAATGATTGGTACATGGTGCCCGAGTCCTTTGGAGCGCGTAGTAATTTTATGGAGCGTGAGCGCACAGGCGCGACCTTCAGCATAGAAGCGCCTTTAACCGAAAATCTCACCGCACGGGCCGATGTGATCTACAACCGCATGGATCAATTTGATCGCGGTGTTTATGTTGCCTTTAGCGCGAAAAGTACCCCGGTTACCGAGAGCATTAACGGTGTGGCCGCCCAGGAGCCCAAGGATCTCTACAACACCATTCAAACAGCCCAGGTGGGTTCAAGCGCGCCCATCAGCTACGTGGATGGCAATGGCGTCACGCAAAATCGCACACTCTATGCGCTGCGCCAGGTTGATGTGTGGGCGGGCGATTTCCAAACTGTGTCTACTAACGACAGCAATCGCACGGCGTCGCTCAACACCAATTTCCAGTTGGATTACACCAACCACGACAATGTCACAGCGACTCTCCGTTATGTGCATGCCAGCGCAGAAAAGTTGAATCGCGAAGCGGATTTCCAACAGGGTACGCCCATGTGGTTGTGGGTGGATGAAGACGGTATTCCCGGCAAGGACCCGGTGGACGGCTATCACGTGAGTATTGACTACACCCGCGACATTCCTTCGTTCAGTTATGTAGACGATCTCTCCAGCCCGGAAATGCTCAAGCAATACCAAGGTTTCGCTGAAGGTTACAACGCGGATGCGGAATTAAATGTGCTGCGTGCGGATGTTAAATTTGAATTTGATCATCCGTTTGTTACCTCGGTGGAAACAGGTTTGCGTCATGGTGTGCGCGAGGCTAACTACGACAAGTTTTTCTACGTTACGCCTACTGGCCGTTACACCACTTGGGAAGATCCGCGCGTGCCCACCGACAAACGCTACCTGCTGTTGCCGGGTAATTTGGTGTGGCAAAAATATCCGGATTGGTTGAAGTTTAACTACGACGAAACCAATCTCAGTCTGATTGATATTGGCGGCCTGCAAGACAATGGCTTTTCCGGTGCGGATACCATGCCGTTTACGGACTTTGGTCCTATCCAGGGTTTTGAGCAGGGTGTGTCTTCACTCAATCCCGCTGCTTGGGATAATCCGCTGGCGTTTATGAATCGCCTTTACCCTGGCACGCGCACTGTATCCGACCCAGGCTATCGCTACGGTGTTGAAGAGGCTGCAACCTCGGCTTATCTGCAATTAAATTTCCTGAGTGATACTGGCGTGTTTGGTGTTCCCTATTCGGGCAACCTCGGATTGCAAGTGGTGCGCACCCAGCGCGACGTTGAAAAATCGGTGGTGCCAGAGGTGCTGGATATCTTCAATTCGATTGGTTACGACGATTGGCAAAAAATTGCCTATGTCTATGACAGCCAGCTGATCGAACACAGTTTCACGGAGGTACTGCCTTCGATCAACCTTAACTTCTTCCCCACTGACAATACCATTGTGCGTTTTGGCGCTGCCAAAACCATGACCAATAACAATTTGGAAAATGTGGGCTCGGGTTTAACGCTCTGGTATCAACGCTGCCCCAAAACCGATGAGGATGGCAATCCGGTGATGGTGCGCGACCCGAGCACAGGCAACAGCGTGCAGGATGACCTGGGTTGTGTGGGCGGCGGTAGCGATCGCGGTCGTCCGGATATCGAACCCTGGATGGCGAGTGTGTACAACCTCTCCGGTGAATGGTATTTCGCGCAGGACTCCATGCTCGGTGTCGGACTATTTTTGATTGATGTAGCCAACTCGGTTGAAGACTTTCAGGAGCAGCGCAACTTTGCCGACCTGGATGGCATCAATCGCGGACGCATGGCCAATATCTGGACCACGCGCAACGTGGGCGCGTCGGATCTCTACGGCATTGAAATGGGCTATAAGCAGCCATTCACTTTCCTGCCGGGTGATTTCCTCAGTGCGTTGGGTGCTGAGTTCAACTACACCTGGTCACAAAGCGATTCGGGTGCCGTGGATATTCAAGGTAAAGAGCTGCCCCTGCCTTCTAACTCCGAACATCAAACCAACCTGATTCTGTGGTACGACAAACATGGCCTGAATGTGCGCTTGGCGTACAACTGGCGCAGCGAAGAGTACCTGGGGCGAGTTGGGCTGAATACCAACGAAGCGGAAATGGTATTGGGTAACTGGCTGGAGCCAACAGGTTATCTGGATCTTTCGGTGAGCTATCAAATTACCGACAACATAGGGGTGTATTTCAACGGCACCAACCTGACTGAGCAAAGCCGCCGTAGCTATGCGCAGTTTGAAGATCAATTCCAGTCACTGTGGGTACAGGAACGCCGCTTCGCGCTGGGCGTGAATGTCTCTCTGTAACCCAACCCGACAACAGAATTTGGAGTTCACTTACATGAAACCATCAATCAAAACCCTGTCGACGTTGGCAGTTTTGCTCCTGCTGCAAGCCTGTGGCGGCAGCATGTTGGATGAGAAACAGGACACCAACAAAATGGTGCCGGATCCGGTAATCGACGATGGCAGTGATCGCCCCCGTCCTTCGGAGAATGCGCCGGTGCTAAAAGTCAGTGATGACCAAATACAGAGTTCAACTGGGCAGCCGCTGTTGATGCGCGGCGTCAACCTGCAATACGGTGATGACCCTTTTGTGCGCTTCGACGGTATCAACGCGATTTCTGATCTGGGCTCGAATACGATTCGGATTCAAGTGCGCGAAAACACCACGGCCGCCGAATTGGAAACCGCATTGGTGCGCGCTGTGCAGCAAAATATGATCGCAGTTGTGAGCCTGTGGGAGCCGGAAGGCAAGCTGCACTGTACCGAAGACGATACCTTTATTCATAAAGCTATGAGTGAGTTGTGGATGGATCGCTGGCTGTCGGTGTTAGTGCAGGATCGCTTTCAGCCCTATCTGATGATCAACATTGCCAGCGGCTGGGGCCCCAAAAGTATTTTTGATGGCTACAGCACCGGCTACCGCTCCTGGGCGGATACCTACAAAGCCTTTATTCGCCAATTCCGCAACGCCGGTTTTAAAGTGCCGCTGGTGATTGATGCGCCCGGTTGTGGTCAGGACTTCCACGCATTTTTAAGCAACCGTGGCCGCGAACTTTTGGCGGCCGATGACCAAAAAAATCTGGTGCTGTCGGTGCATGGCTATGGTTCACGCTGGAATTCCAACGAGAAGCTCACCGCTGCAATCAACGATCTGCGCGCACAAAAAATGCCGATCCTGATGAGTGAGTTTGGTGGTTCCGATGTCGGCGAAGCGCCGGTAAAACATCTGGCCATTATGGAAAAAGCGGCCGGTGATCAGGCAATTGAGCTGGATATTCCCTGGCAAACCAGCAGCGACAAGTTGGGCTATATGGTGACCCTGCAAGAACCGGTGGATGTGACCAATCGGATTCTCAGTTTGGACTTATGGGCCGATGAAGCCTATGTGACAGACGGTACTCTGGGCATGCAGGTGTATCTACGCGACGCCAATAACAACTACGCCCATCTTGGCTGGAACGGTGCCGGGGCGCTCACGACCGATGCTTGGAACAAACTTAGCCTGACCATCAAAGATCGCAGCTCCTTTGGTTGGGCGAACGATGAATTTGATCTGACCCAGGTTACCAAAGTGGGTGTGGAATTTGTCGCCAACGGCAAGAGCCCGGAAGTTGTCGGCAAGTTTATGATCGACAATATCAAGCTGATTGAAAATCAGGGCGCTCAGGAGGTTTACCGCAACGGCTTTGATGATGGCATCGAGGGTTGGTCGGTTCCCTGGACAGGCACCCAGATTGCGCATCAGGATGGCGCTTTGGCGCTGACTCGCGATGATAACCGCGAAATTGTGGCGCAGCTGAATGGTTTGAGTGGTGTTGATTTCAGTCAACCTGTCCAAATCGTGGCGCGGGTATTTATTCCCGCCGACTACGCTGGCTCATGGCTGTACTTTAAATTCTTTTCCAATGAAGGTGAGTGGCGTCAAACCGTCGATTTAGGCGGTGGCGATTTCAACTATGGTGAATGGACCGAAATTGCTTTGCCGGCGGAATTTGCAGGCACCAGCCATATTGGCATTCAGGCAGGCAACATCGCCATGGCGGATGGTGCATCCATAACCGATTCTACTGCGCCTATTCTGCTCGATGATTTGGTAATTCTGGGCGCTGCTGCCGGTGGCGATATGGAATTTGGCCAGCAATATCACGCGACTTTTGATAGCGACGCCGAGGGCTTTGCGTTTCTCAGTTGGAGCACAGTGTCGGCTAATGTAAGCCAGGGTGAAGGTGCGCTTGTTATCACTCCCACGCCCGGTAGTGATGTTAATCGCGTTGTGGTTCAGAAAAACGACTGGAGCTCGGTGGACAAGCTCAATTTGATGGACCCTTTCATCATTAAGACGCGCGTATTCTTCCCGGAGAGTTACGCGGGCACTGAGTTTGAGTTCAAGATCTTTATGCAGGATGTTAACTGGTCCAACCATTTTGATGTGCAAGTGTGGACCCAGGAAGACCTGGTAGTTGGCGAGTGGAATGAGCTTGAAATTGAAGTTCAGTTTCCTGAAGGCTTTAGCCGCGAAGGTACACCCAAGCACTTTGGTTTTGAATTTGGTGGCAATAGCAGCCCGGACACCGTCAAAGTAGATGACTTTGAAATCTGGGGGATGGTCGCTCAGGAAGTGGAAGAAGAGGTGGTGCTGCTTGTGGACTTCTACTACCCCTGGCATGTTGAAAATCTGGGTACTGATATCGCCGAAGGCGGTCTGACCCCAAGTTCAATGGATGAACGAGTTGCCTTAAAAGAACTGTTCAAACCCTTCGGTTGGATCGCTTGGTCCTGGATTGGCAACAGCGAAGAAAATGCCGCTTGGGATTTGTCCTTCTCTGAAAGTAATGCGCTGGATTTAACCCCACGTGGTGAAGAGATAGTTTTTGGTAAGGGAGGGATTCAGGAAACGTCTGTGCCAGCCTATCCGGCCGCAGTCGAGTAAATAGCCTTAAGGTCGCGAAAAAAGCCCGCTTCGAAAGTTGCGGGCTTTTTTTGTAAACTCCGGAACAAATGCGTGATTTGGCCGTTAAATTTTTAACTGGCGCACACGATAACCGCTACCTGCTTTAACAATGGCTTTTGCCAGGTAGCGGTAAATATCCTTGTCCAATTGCGGCGTTGTATTTTCATTGAGATGCTCGCCGCGCAAAATGGTGACGTAGTCGTCTGGTTCCTGTGCAATGCCCAGCAGGCACCAGTTGCGAATAATAAAATGGGTTTCGTCGCCGCTCACCGGATGGGTTTCGATCAAGGCAATGGGGCCTGGGTAAGGCCAGGTTTTGAGTGCAAGGCTTTCCAGCCCCGCCATCAGTTGTACATTGTGCGCTACCGCCGATTGCTCACCTGCACACAGGCCTTTGCAGCGTTTTAATTGGTACGCCATGCACGGCCTTTTATTCGGTGCTTCCAAGCCGGTTACATAGTTGCAAAGCCCTTGGACGCTGCCTATTTCCTTGAGTGCATCGCGCGCCTTTTTCTGATTGGCAAACAATCCGTACAAACGTGACCGGGCGCGAGTTAATTCTGCTGCCTCGGCAATCTGGGGGCGTAGCACACCCTGCGCATCTTCTTGCAAATAAATACTGCACAGGCTGGTTAAACGGCGCAGCCTGCGGTTGTACAAAGGCTGCAAGGCTTTTATCTGCTGGGCTTCGCGAATCAGCGCGCTGAGTTCGCCGCTGGTAATGTCCCAGGTGATATCGCGGGTTTGTTGGCAAATGGCCATTTCCTTGGCGGCTTTATGGTCGCTGCTGAAATGCGAAAGCACCCGCTTGCGAATATCCAGGCTCTTGCCGATATAGAGCAGCTCGCGGCGCTCGCTCCAAAAAATAATACACGCCCGGTTGGTTGGGTAATTGGTCAATCAAATCACTGGGTAAACCCGGCGGCGCGCTGGCCTTGCCGGATTGCTTGCGCACGGCTGCGGTAAATTTTTCATCACCTTTTTCGGCGAGCGCCAACTGCATAAATGCCAGCGTGGCTCGGGTATCTGCCAAGGCGCGATGGCGATCCTGCACAGCAATGCGATGACGTGCAATGATGTTGGCGAGGCTGTGGGATTTGTGCTCCGGATAAAGGCTGCGCGACAGCTTTACAGTGCACAGTAGCGGCGCGGTAAATTGGTGGCCCAGGCGCGCAAACTCGTTGCGAATAAAGCCGTAATCAAAACGCACATTGTGTGCGATAAATAACTTGTCTTTCAGGCGCAGCAAAATTTCCTTGGCGACCTGCTCAAAACGCGGCGCGCTCGCGACCATGGCATTGCTGATACCGGTAAGCGATTGAATCGACAAGGGGATGTGAATGCCAGGATTGATCAGCGTCGACCATTCGCTGGTGCCGGATTCGGTGATTTCGATAATCGCAATTTCGGTAATGCGATCACCGGTAACGTGGCCGCCAGTGGTTTCTATATCCACCAAAACGGCGGGTAGGGGAATGCCGGGAATCACTCTCTGTTCAGCCATTTATGAGCTGTCTTTCCAAAAAAGAGAAAATACATCGAAAGGCAGAAATAAACCAAGAGGTTAGTAATTGGTGTCCATGATATCAGCGGCAAGGTAATGGTACTTCCCTCTTGAACAATGGGTTGGCTATAAGAAAAAAGAAAATAAAGGGAGTAAATGACGCTCGGTGAATGGTGTAGTGAGATAAGAAGTAAACCAAGGCCAGTGGTTCTAAGAATTAGCCAGGCTACAGATGCTTTATTCATGAGTATCCCCCGATTTGTTTGCTCTTGCCCAACTGGCAAAGAAAAAGTAGGTATCGCGTATCGACAGCCACAGCCAATAGATACCGCACAAGGCCAACATCGCCCCCAGCGCCATTATGAAATACGTAAACCAATCGCGTTGGTTGGCCAAAACCGCTATCCATGGCTCGTCGGGTTTGTAGAATACGGAAACCTGTGATCCTGGTCTGTACATATCTACCATTGCTTCGGCGTAGGCTTTATTGGATCTCCAGGAGCTGGACTGGTTGAAGTGGATTTCGCGCGTTATATAAATGCGACCGCTAACGGAATACTGCGCAACCACCCTTGGTTGAACCATGTCATCGTCAGAACCAAATCCTCGCTCGTCGACAATAACCTCCGCGCTGATCACTTCTCCTTTGGTCTCTGGCCAAGTGGATGCTGAGGATTGCATCAGATAGCTTTGATAACCTTGCGGTGTTAAAAACATCAGCGCCAAACCCAAGGCGATTACAGCGAGGCTGATCAAATACAGGGCTGTAGGAAACTCCCTTTTGATAGTGGATTTTTTTCTGGGTTTTGGCCTGGTTTGGCTAAGCTCCAACTCTACTGCTTTTCTGGATTTTAGATCGGCGATAACCAACTTAACGCGCAGCAGTACAGAGATAAGGATCAATAGAACGGCGATCCAAAATCCAGGTGTTCGTATTGATTCTGCAATAAAGCTGAGTTTTTCAGCGCCAATAACACCCAAAACGCCTGCGGTGAAAAGCCAATTGCTTAAGGTGCTGGGTGATAGACTCAATTTGTCAGGTATACGAAAATTCATGTTCTTGTTCTATATGCCTTTAGCCTTGAGTTCTGCAAAATTAAAACTTTGTCTGGAAACTGGCGGCCCCAGATAAATTATTACTTCACGTGCCCCAGTGCCCAGGCATAGTTCTTTAAATGCTCTTATTTCTACCTCGGTAAGACCGCCCTCAATTTTTTCCATAGGTTGAAAGACGATCCTTGGGGATGGCGTGAAAACTCGTTTTCCTGCCGCATTGTTAACCATGTGCTTCAAAACCTTTTCTGCATTTTGAAAGTTGGCAAGTAGTTGTCGCGGATGTGAAAACGGGTTGGTGACTTGATAGGCGGGGTTGCTTAGCAGTAATTTCGCGTCGGCACCAAAAGCCCTGGGTGTACCAGCTTCCTTTTCGTCTTTATCAAATTCGCCTTTATCAAATGCGATAAGCGGAGGTTCATAAACCTCGATACCGGTTTGTATATTAATTACCCTGATATGACTTTCCCAAACTTGAATATACAAATCACTATCAATGATCCCTGCGAGCAGTTTTTTTAGCATAGTCGCTCCGTTCGAACTTTTTCACTTCAACAATTACCCGATCAATCAATTCCAGTGCGGTTGTCAGGTTGTCGAGGTCT
Organism: uncultured Cellvibrio sp.; assembly: GCA_965652595.1. GTDB lineage: Bacteria > Pseudomonadota > Gammaproteobacteria > Pseudomonadales > Cellvibrionaceae > Cellvibrio. The sequence goes on from CBFGWO010000054.1 coordinate 18,453, forward strand.
GGCAAGAGGGTGCCGTTCGCGCCTGAGTGATGGCCCCGCCCGATAACGTTCATGGGGTAATAGGTTTGGCCTGAGTCTAGATCAATCACCGCTTCAAACACAAGGGAGGGTTGAGCGCTGTAACCGTTGCCCGAGTAAACCGGATCATCGGGAAAGCGGTTGCTGGAGTAATAGTCATTGAAGTCAAACGATTGGTTGATTTCCAGCCGAACCCTGAAGCGTTCCGGCAGTGGATTGCGGGATTGGGATGTGAGCAAAAAATTGTCGGTGAGTGTCGCGCCTGTATAGGCGTCAATGGCCGTGTTATTTGTACTTTGCTGGGCCAGCTTGTGGAGGAAAACGGGCAAAGATTCCGGCCTGAGGCGTTGATCGCTGGTTGTGGGGTCGTCTTCATAGGTAAAAATATCGTCTCCATCGCCGTGGAGAAACGGATTCTCGGTAAACACCTGCGCCGCATCCCGTTTAGTCACCTTGGTAGAAAAGTCGCCGCGCGCGAGCTTTTGGGTAATGTACAGCGGTTGAATCAAATCGCCATCCAGAGTTTCGATCCATATCGCGTATTGCGGCCACATAAAGTAGGGGCCTTTGCGCAGATCAATGGTAATGGGTATGCCTTGGGCATCCGCCGGAATTTGTTCCGCGCGCAGGTAGGTTAATTGCAGTGCTTGCTGCCCGCGATCATTGGCCCGCAGTTGGTTGCCCCAATCGTAAAAGGCCAGAAAAGGCGCAAAGCCAAGGAGCGACAAACCAATAATTGAGCCGCAAAAGATCAGCGCCAGGGGCAGGGCGCTATTGGTGGTGGCGGATTCCCCTCGGCCAGTGCTTGGGCGCAGGTATTGCTTAAAGGGTTTGAAGTTATTGCGCAGGTGCCACAACACAATCAACACCAGACAAAACCCGACCAGGGTGTGAAGCATGGCGACGCTGCGGCTGTGTTGATTGATAAACATCAGTACCGAGGTAATCGCCAAGGTAACAAATGAAAGGAATACCGCCAGTGAAATAAACGCCCTACCGCTGATTGATTTGCCAATAAATGCCTTGAACATGAAGCTGCCTTTGAATGATGAAACTGGGCGGCCAGTGTCCCAAGGGCGCAGCGACAGGGCGAATTAAAGATTATGAAATTTTATAAAAGCCCCAAAACAGGCGCGAATCACGGCAAGAGCGTACCCACCCGAGCCAGATCTTTCTGTAATGCGGTCAGCCCGTGTTCGTCTATCAAACGTTTTGCTTCGGTGTAGTGTTCCCTGGCCAGCTGTGCATCGCCCTGGGCTATGTAAAGCTCCACCATCTGCAAGCGGGTTAGCGTCATGCCTATCGAGCAGCGCAACAGTCGGTGGCTGGCCAGTGCCTGGATATAGGATTCTTGCGCTGGGCCAAACGCTTGCTGTTGCTGCAAAATGCTGCCGCGCAACTGTGCATTAAACCCCTGATACAGCAAATCGCTGTCGCGCTTGGCGAGGGCGTCGGCCTGGTTTAACGCGGCGAGTGCGGCTACCGGATCATTGCGCTTTGTGTGAGTGAGCGCCAGCAAATAGTAAAAGTGTCCCGCTTGTTTGGCTGCCGCAGTGTCGGCTTGGGCAAGCACTGCTTCAATTTCACGCAAGGCCAAGTCGTATTCCTGCTGTTGCAACAAAATGTTTACCAGCGATTGGCGAGCACCCAAATGGTCAGGCTCCAGGTGCTTGAGGCTTTCGAGCAGTGCGCGTGCAGCATCCCATTGTTCATTGGCCTGGCTCTCCAGGGCTTGCGCCATCAGCTCATTGCCAAACCCGGCGCGCGAACTCTTGGCTGGCTGTTGAACGCTCAGGTTCAGATTGGCCGTGACAACCGCCGTCAACTCGCGCACCAGTGCCTCGGCTGATTCCGCAAAAAGAACCCCGCGCTTGATGTGATCGGCAAAGTGCAGTCGATAAGCCAAACGAAATTCACCCACAGAACCCGACAGCTCTGACTCAACCACCAGCGTCGC
>CBFGWO010000055.1:0-20414 GCA_965652595.1 uncultured Cellvibrio sp.
AAGCTGGCACCAGAGGGCGGATTGATGCGCCCACTTAGCGGCTCCCCCTGTCCCCGCGCCGAGGGCAAATTGTGTGCGGGTATGGAGTAACTGCGCCCGGTGGAGTCGAGCAACACAACACTTTGATTGCTCTTGCCAAGGGCCGCGAACTTAAAGCTGTCACCCGCTTTATAGCTCAGGCCAGCGGGATCAATATCATGGCCCTTGGCTGCGCGAATCCAGCCCTTATCGGACAACACCACGGTAATGGGGTCGACACTCATCAGCTCGGTTTCGCTCAGTGCCTGGGCTTCGGCGCGCTGCACGATGGGCGAGCGGCGTTCATCGCCATACTGCTCAGCGGCTTGCAATAATTCCTTGCGCACCAGGTTTTTTAATTTCACCGCTGAGCCAAGAATGCCTTGCAGCTGCTCGCGCTCTTTTTCCAACTCTGATTGCTCGCCGCGAATTTTCATCTCTTCCAAACGTGCCAGTTGGCGCAGCTTGGTATCGAGAATATATTCGGTTTGATCTTCGGTCAGGCCAAAGCGCTTCATCAGTTCTGCTTTGGGCTCTTCCTCTTCGCGGATGATGCGAATCACTTCATCGAGATTCAGAAAAGCAATCAGCAAGCCTTCCAACAAGTGCAAACGACGCTCAACCTTATCGAGGCGATATTGCAAACGACGGCGAGTAGTCACTGTACGGAAGCTGAGCCATTCACTGATAATTTTGTTGAGTGCTTTTACCGCCGGACGGCCATCGATACCAATCACATTCATATTGACGCGATAGGTGCGTTCCAGCTCGGTGGTGGCAAACAAATGCTGCATCACCTGCTCAAGATCGACGCGGTTGGAGCGCGGCACTATCACCAAACGGGTGGGATTTTCGTGATCGGATTCGTCGCGCAAGTCGGCGACCATGGGCAATTTTTTGGCCTGCATTTGCGCGGCAATTTGCTCAAGGATTTTCGCTCCGCTGACCTGGTGCGGCAACGCGGTAATAATGACATCACCCGAGTCTTCGTCTTTTTGCCAGACGGCGCGCATGCGCACACTGCCACGCCCGGTTTCGTAGATTTTAATCAGCTCATCGCGCGACGAAATAATTTCCGCCTCGGTGGGCATATCCGGGCCGAGAATGTGCTCGCACAATTCCGCCACTGTGGCGTTGGGATTATCGAGCATATGCACGCAGGCACTGACCACTTCGCGCAAGTTGTGCGGCGGAATATCGGTGGCCATACCCACCGCAATGCCAGTGGTGCCATTCAACAATAAATTCGGCACTCGCGCGGGAAACACCATGGGTTCATCCAGGGTGCCATCAAAATTGGGCTGCCAGTCGACCGTGCCCTGACCGAGCTCATCCAGCAGCACTTCGGAATATTTTGTCAGGCGCGATTCGGTATAGCGCATAGCCGCAAAGGATTTGGGATCGTCGGGCGAACCCCAGTTGCCCTGGCCATCCACCAGGGTGTAACGATAGGAAAAGGGCTGGGCCATAAGCACCATGGCTTCATAGGCGGCGGAGTCACCGTGCGGATGGAATTTGCCAATCACGTCGCCCACGGTGCGCGCGGATTTTTTATATTTGGCGCTGGCCTTTAAGCCCAGCTCACTCATGGCATAAACAATGCGTCGCTGCACGGGTTTAAGACCGTCGCCGATATGGGGCAGCGCGCGGTCGAGGATCACGTACATGGAGTAATCGAGGTAGGCTTTTTCGGTGTAGTCTTTGAGCGCTATGCGCTCGTCTGCTTCAGGGGGCGTAATCAACTCGCTCATTCAATTTCCTGATGTCATCAAAACGTTTTTTGGGCCAGCTATGTTAAGCCGACTGGCTATTACTATTACCTGCTACCCGCTATCAACCACCCGTTAGCGACTAAAAGGCACCTGACCGGCTTCGCGAATACGCATGCTCGGCAGCAGATCACTGAAATCCAGTTTGGCCTCGAGTTGGTAACCAATACCTTCGCGCGCGCCACGGCGGGAGAGGTGGTCAATCAGGCGCACCAGCTCCAGTAAATTCGCCGATACCTCCAGGGTCACCGGGGTCTGCTCATAGGCCTTAAGGCTCGGCAGCTGATTGCTCACACCCGAAAGTACTGCAAAATTTTCGATGCCGATGGTATAGGAGATGCCTTTCAGCGACAAATCCCGGTCATTGGGGTTGGTAATCTGCAAGCCCACAGCAATGCGCTGCTGTAATCCCTGGGAGGGTAATAACTGAAGACTGGTGATGACTATCCGGGGTTGCTCAAGACGCGGTTGCAAGAGCGCGCAGCCTTGCAGCAAAAACATCGCAGCTACCACAAGCAACCACGAGGTTGAGTAATTTTTCATCGCAACTCCTTGGATAAACTCTTAAGTAAAGGTTCAGACCAGCGCGCCCGACGCAATGAAGGGCTTGGCCAGCCTGTGACTCGAGTCACGCAGGCCCGGCAATGGCTGTGGTCTAATCCGCCCCGCTTGCCGATCAAGCTCGAGGAAAGGAAAATACCGGCCCTCACCCACCATCATCCAAACACCAGTACAGGGTAGCCTGCCAATCGAGCCCACTATGCCGCAATTCCCACTCAACACCGACGATTTGCTAGGGTGCAGGGAAGTGCGATTTATGAGCCGCCAGGAAACCAACTATCCCATCCTCATGCGCTTGACGCTGGACTTTGATCTGAGGGTGCTGCAATTGCAACGCCGGACCTATAGTCATATTTCCTTGCGCTATGTTCCTGCACCGCCTGAATTTATTCTCGGCAACGCCGACTATCGCGAGCAATTGATCGCCCTCAGCCCCGGCCACGCCAGCCTGAAGGAGCTGGAAGCCTACGCCCAGCAACATCAGGTCGATATATTGCACGACTACCTTTTTGGGCTGGACAGGGATCAATCTCAGGGCTAACGCCAACCGCTGCGCAGCGCCGCCGAAAAATGCTCGGCCGTTGGCGGAGCTGTCTCCGCAGCTACACTGGCACGTTGGCGCAAATCAGTCAGGGAGCCCTCCGCCGCTATCCAGCCTCGCTCCAACAGCAAGCCATCGACAAAGCCGGGCAAAAGTATCCGGTAATCCATCAAGCTGGCGTACCAGCGGTAATCGGGCTCGAACTTTAACAACCCAGTCGCGCAATTGTCGGTGAGCGTGTTGTAGAAATCGGGCGTTTTTGAGAGCTCGGCAGTTTCCATTGCCAAGGCCACAAGCAGCCCTTGGGCCTGCTCTGGTGAAAGCCGGAGTGGATATAGGAGCACCCGCTCCTTCCGCACATGGGTACGCAGGCCGATAATGTCGGCCTCGGTACCCCAAACCAACAGTCGCGGGTATTGACGCACCAGCCCCAATAGCGGGTGATAGCTTTGCTCTGGGCGCAGCCTGGCCTCAATGGACGCCACCAGAAAATTATCTTCGGAGAATTCAAAGCTGAGAAAGGTATGGGCCAGGCCTGGCTCACCAAAATGCGAGATACCCAACCATACACCTTTTAGGTCCTGGAGATAATAATCACCCTCGAGATAGCGGCCTTCAGCAATGCTGCCATCCGGGTGATAGCGAAAATCGCGCACGCCGCGCAGGCGGATATAGTCGCTAGTCTGGGAAGTATCTGCGGAAGTCTGCGGTTCCCGGGTTTGGCTCGAATAGCCTTGATGCAAACTGGCCTCAGGCAAACGCGCTTGCAGGGCTTGCCACTCACCCTCGTGGGTTGGCACCAGCGCACGCCAGTAGAGAAAAGCCCCCAGGATTACAACCAACAATAGCCCGAACACGCGTCGCCTGCCTCGCCAAAGCTGATACCACTTCAGGGCTGTAACTCCTGTTCGAATTCCTCGAGCAAGTCGAGGGGTTCCAGTTCGTCGCCTTCGAGATCCTGATTCCAATTAACGCCAATCAACAACAGATCCTCGTGCATGCCGGGCAACCATTCCTCCAGCAGCTCCCCAAGGTCTATGGCCACCGGCACATAGGCCTGCCAGTCATCCAGGCAGTGAACCTGGGCAAACTCCTGCTGCGACCAGAGCGGCATCACATCTGACTCTTCGTATTTTTCGGATGCACAGAGCGCCCAGCCCTCTGGCCCCTCCAGCCCCCACACGCACCCTTGGGCTATGGCTTCGAGAATAAATCGGTCGAGATTTTCGCTGGTGTCATCACTGAGTGGTTCGGTCATGGTGGGTTACTTCGCTGCTGACGGAATAAATTAAACAAAGCGGTCTGCGAGCGCTGGCAACTAAAGCACCAGCTTGCTGCCCTCGGCCTTGAGCCAGGCACGCAGCGCCAGGTAGTCGGGGCACACACTGGCCACCAGGGCCCAATAGGCCGCACTGTGGTTGAGGTGGCGCAGATGGCAGACTTCGTGGGCCACAAGATAATCCACTACCGAATCCGGTGCCAGAATAATCTGCCAGTTGTATTGGATGGCCCCCTCCCGCGTGCAATGGCCCCATTTGCTGCGAGTAGCTCGGACACTCACGCGCGTGCAGTTCAATCCCAGGCGCTGAGCCAGAGCCTGGGTACGGGCGGAGAGCAGTCGGAGCGCTTCCCGCTGATACCAGCCAAGCACCAGCTGGCGCGCCTGCTGCTCCGGATTGAGGCGACTACGGCTACCCAGCAGTACCAGCAGCTCTTGTCCCTGACGCGCCACAGAACCCGCACCACCACCCCGCGCCCAACACACCTCCAGCTCACCGCCGAGATAGGGCAGACGCGAGCCCTGGGTAAATCCGTAGCGCGGCACCTCTTTCAACTGCGCCTGCTGCGCCGTCACATGGGTTTGGATCCAACGCGCCTTTTTCGCCACAAACGCCCTCAGCTCCGCATCAGCTACCCCCAAGGGGGCGCGTACCTCAACCTGCCCCTGACGAACCTGGATACAAACGCTGCGGCGCCGCGCTGAACGGTGGATGCTGTAGTCAAAAGTCATGGATCGAAGACGCTACTGGTGATAATTCAACTGTCGATTGGCGGCCTCGATGCGCGCCAAGTGTACAGCCACATGCTGAAGCCAGCGGGCCGCATCCATCAATGCCACCCCCTGCTTGAGTTCAAGACGCCCCAAGGCGATTTGTTGCAGGCAGGACTGGCGCAGGTTGTCCTCGGCGGTAGAGATTGCCTCCATCTGCTGATCCCACTCCTCTGCTGACAGATCATGGGATTGACTGGCCAGCATCAGGCTCAGGAGCGATTCCCTCAGTTCCGCCAGCACCTGACCATTGCGCAGGGTTATTTGCACGCTCTCGTCCTGACAGCGCTCGCGCAAACGCTCCAGGTGGTCAACCCAATGGAGTGCGGCCAAGAGGCGATCCCACTGCACACCGGAGGTACCCGGAAGATGAATAGCGTCAAGGTAGTCTTCCAGCGCTTGCAGTGACGCCGCCAGTTCGGTGAGTGGACTGGGTCTGGGCATAACGCCGAGCAAATAGCTGAGCTGGGTGAGTGCCTGCTGCTGCAACAGCTGCAAGGATTGCTGCACCGCCGTCAGCGCCAACTCTGGGAAGGGCAAGAGGTGAGGATCCAGCAAGTGGGCCTGAGTCGAGGGCGGTTCCGGGAACAGTCGCTCTATGAGCCGTGCAAATTGGGGAATCACCGGGTAAATCAACATCACCCCCAGGAGGTTAAACCCGGTATGGAAAACCACCAGGGCCAACTCGGATTGCTCGTAACCGCCTTCTGGCGCCCACCACTGCCAAAAAGCCAGATAGGGAGCAATAAGAAAGAGCGCCAGGGTGCTAACAAAAGTGTTGTACACCACATGGGAGAATCCGGTACGACGCACATGCACATTGCCGCCAATGGTGGCCACGGCGGCGGTGAAGGTGGTGCCTACGTTCATACCCACCACCAGCGCCGCCGCCTGATCCAACTGAATCGCACCCGTATGCAAGGATGCCAAGGCCGCTACCACGCCAGCACTGGAGGACTGGGTCATCACGGTAAAAGCCACGCCAATCAAGGCCAACTGTAGCTTGCCACCCAAACTGTCCGCCGCCACCTTGCTGAAATTCACATGCTCCTGCAATCCTTCGAGCCCCTGCTGCAAAGCCACTATGCCGATAAAAATAAGACCAAAGCCGGCCAGCGAAAAAGCCAAACCCGCGCGTTTACCACCGCCAAAAAGGCGCAAGATGGCGCCGATAAAAATAAGTACCGACGCCAGGGTACCCAGCTTCAACTTAAAGCCCACCACCGCGATAATCCAACCAGTAACAGTAGTACCCACCGTGGCACCAAAAATAATTCCCAGAGCCTGATTGAAGGTGAGCAAGCCTGCACCCACAAACCCAACGGTGGCAATAATGGTGGCGCTGGAGGATTGAAGTACGGCGGTTCCCGCGATGCCCGTGCCTATGGCACTTAATCGGCTGCGAGTAAACCGCATAAGCGCAGAGCGAATCGAGTCACCGGCCATGGCTTTAAGGCCATCGGTCATGAGATTCATGCCCAACAAAAACAAACCCAGGCCGGAGATCACCTCCAGAATCACACCCGTCAAACCCATAGCCCCTAGTCCCCAAACACGCAATGGCAGCGAGCATAGCATAGCCAAACCTGGCGCCCATCTGCCTGAGCCAGCAAGATTTTTCGATGAAGCCGGGCTTTTTGTTAAGATGGCCACCCTTTAGATAACGACGCTAAAAAGCGAGCACCCATGAACGAGAAACTCTTTGCCCGCCTGCAACACCTGGTTCCACAGCACGGCCTGTCGCGTGCCGCTGGTTGGCTGGCCCGCAACCAAACGCCCTGGATCAAGAATCTGTTTATCGGCTGGTTTGCCAAACGCTACCAGGTGGATATGTCACTGGCACTGGAGGAAAACCCCAAGGCCTACGCCTGCTTCAATGACTTTTTTACACGCGCACTCAAGCCCAACGCTCGCCCCATCGACGCCAACTCCGATGCAATAGTCTGCCCTGCTGATGGCGCCATCAGCCAACTGGGAAAAATCATTGATGGCCGCATTTTTCAGGCGAAAGGCCAGAGTTACACGGCACAGGAACTGCTCGGCGGCGACGCAATCCTGGCGGAGGAGTTTGCTGAAGGTGAGTTCGCCACCGTTTATCTTTCGCCCAAGGACTACCATCGAGTTCATATGCCCTACGCGGGTAAGCTGCGGCAGATGGTTGCGGTTCCCGGCGAGCTTTTTTCAGTCAACACCGCCACCGCCAATCAAGTACCGCGCCTTTTCTCGCGCAACGAGCGACTGGTGGCTATTTTCGATACGGATATTGGCCCCATGGCTGTGGTGCTGGTGGGTGCCATGATAGTAGCGGGCATTGAAACGGTCTGGGCCGGCGATGTCGCCCCGGTGCGCGGTACCATCGAAACTACACATTACCCCCACAACCCACCCGTACTCGCCAAGGGTGATGAAATGGGTAGATTCAAACTCGGCTCCACCGCCATAGTGCTCTTCGCCAAAAACCGCATTGACTGGGACAATCGCTACACGGCTGGCACGCCCACACAAATGGGCCAACAACTCGGCCACAAGAAATAAGTGCGAATCCTTTCGGGACAGAAGCTACCCCGGCAGGGTTTCCGAGCTAGGGCACTGTGCTCGCCAAAGCGCTGGGCTTGCTATAGCACCGGGCTTATTACAGGATTGGGCTAACCCGAGGATTGGAAGCCCAATGTTTTCGCTTTACTTTGCCAGCCGGTGCGCCCATACTGGCTCGGCTGGTGAAGAATACAGCTGATACTCGTTACTACAATTTCGTTGAATACATCGTACCACTGCACTTTTCTTGCCTGACCCGAGTCCTTGCGGCTCAAGTCCTACAAGCAAAGCCACTGAATACTCCGTAGCACCTCAATTGTTTTAGTCATCAATTCTTCTTTAGGTCAGTACACCGCCCTATATCGGGTTTATTTCTTTTACAACTGAGCAATTTATGCTCTGGAGATTTTTATGGCAGCCGCAACCGGTTCAGTAAAGTGGTTCAACGAAGCTAAAGGTTTTGGTTTTCTTGAACAAGACAATGGCCAAGACGTGTTCGTACACTTCAGCGCTATCTCTGGTACGGGCTTCAAAACCCTGACCGAAGGTCAACGCGTTAAGTTCAACGTCGAGAAAGGCCCCAAAGGCCCACAAGCCTCTGACGTACAGCCTGCTTAATTGCTCGCTGTAATGCCCCCGCTCAGGCGAGGGGCAGACATAAAAAAACCACCCTCGCGGGTGGTTTTTTTATGTCTGCATGAATCGCAATCATCACGAGCTGCGCTGCAATCGGCTTAAAAGTGCCATGAGCCCACGCTTTTCTGATTTCATTAAATATTGATCGCGGATTCCCGAAATATCGACATCGTAACTTCCCGGTTCCAAATCCCGCGCAATTTCTACCTTTTCAATTTCATAGCGGGTTTTCTTGCCTGAATCCAGCAGCGCCTGTTTGCGTCTGTCGTCCTCGGAAAGATCCAGCAGCGTGGGTTCATCCAAAGGCACCTTGCAGGAATCCAACACCAGCATCACTTTGGGCTTGAGTCTACGCTCAAAATTTTGCTCTACCACCACACCAACTTCACCGGTACTTAATTCCACCAGGGTGCCAGTGGGATAAAGGCCTATGGCGCGAATAAACTCCACCACCAACTCTTCCTGGAACTGGATATTGCGCAGCTCATAGAGTTTGGCGACGGCTTTGGACGGTGCAATCGGATGGCGCGAACCACGAGGATTGGTGACGTGATCATAGAAGGTCACTATGCCAGCGATCTTACCCAGAAGCGGAATCTTGTCCCCTTGAAGTCCTTGCGGGAAACCACTGCCGTTAAGTCTTTCGCAATGAGTTTTCACCACACTGATCACACGGGGTTCAACGCCCGGCGTTTTGCGCAGTATATCGGCACCCAGCTCGACAAAGCTCTGGTAGATCTTTTCTTCTTCGGGAGAACGCTCTTCTTTCGCCAGCAGACTGCTATCCAGTACTACCTTGCCCACATCTTTGAGCAACACACCGAGTGCTAATACATCCAAATCCCGCTTCGGCAAACCAATGTGGCGTCCAAAGAGAATGGCCCATACTGATGATCTTATCGCGTGACTGTAGGTGTACTCGTCTTTTTCTTGCACTCGCGACAACCAGGTAAAAGCATCGGGATTGCGCAACACGCTGTCCACCATCTCACTGGCAACCTTTTTGGTTTCGCCCAGCGAGCCGCCCTGCAACTGGTTTTTCTCCAACTGGTCCAGCACTTCCGAAACAGCGTTGTAAACTTTTTGGTGCAACTGCCGCGCGCGTTTAACCTCTTTTTGCAAAGGTTGAACCTCGCGATAAACGCCGCGTTGAATTTTCAGCGGTGCTACGGGTTCAATCGGCGCCCTGGGTCGCTGAACATCGCGACCGGCCAGACGCCCACGCAAGTTGTTGGGGGTATTGAGCGATTTGAGATTAGCTGCGATAGGCCCTCGCCCCTTTTCCACATCGATGTACACATGGTTGCAGAGGGCCTTTAGCTGTTTGATCTCGTCCATGTCGCGCAGGTAGAACCCCTGTAGGGGGAAAGGTGTTTGCGACCATGGGCGATCCAACCCTGACACAAACATGCCAATGGTGAGTTCGTTAACGTCTAATTTGACCTGTTTAATTCCCAAGGTGACTCTCCACCACACGCAATCCGTTAAGAGATGGCGCCAGTTTAGTCAAAAAATGATCAGCACACCATAGGCCTATCGCCGCCGCTGCCCTATGTGCCAAAAAATTATAAGTGGTACCCAGCTGACAACTCATGCACGGCATGGATAAAAGCGCCCGCATGCGCAGGATTCACCTCAGGGGTAATCCCATGCCCCAGATTGAATATGTGGCCGTCGCCCGGACCAAAACTGGCGAGAATAGCGCCTACCTCCTGGCGAATACGCTCGGGCGAGGCATAAAGAATACCGGGATCCATATTGCCCTGCAGCGCCACCTGATGACCCACGCGGGCTCGGGCCTGACCAATATCTGTAGTCCAATCAAGCCCCAGAGCATCTGCACCTGTCGCTGCCATAGCCTCCAACCACTGGCCGCCACCCTTGGTAAACAAAATCACCGGCACCGGCCGCCCTTCGCGCTCGCGAATCAGGCCAGTCACGATTTGTTGCATATAACGCAAGGAAAATTCTTGATAGGCCGCATGGGATAGAGCTCCACCCCAAGTATCAAAAATTTGCACCGCCTGGGCGCCAGCTTCGATCTGAGCGTTGAGATAAACAATTACCGAGCGCGCGAGCGTATCCAGCAACTGATGCATCAACTTTGGCTGGTTATAAAGCATCTCCTTGGCACGGCGAAAATCGCGGCTGGAACCACCCTCGATCATGTAGGTCGCGAGCGTCCAGGGGCTGCCGGAAAAGCCAATCAGGGGCACACGACCATTGAGTTCACGACGAATGGTTTTTACCGCATCAATCACGTAGGGCAAATCCTGCTGAGGCTTGATCACCGACAACGCCTGAATATCCGCGGCGGTGCGCAGGGGTTTTTTAAATTTGGGGCCTTCGCCGGTTTCAAAATAGAGGCCTAGCCCCATAGCATCGGGAATCGTCAGGATATCGGAAAAGAGAATCGCCGCATCCAGTGGATAGCGCTCAAGCGGCTGAAGTGTGACTTCGCAGGCCAGCTCGGGGTTGGTGCACAAACCCATAAAATCGCCGGCCCTTTCGCGAGTCGCGCGATACTCAGGCAAATAGCGACCCGCCTGGCGCATCATCCACACGGGTGTGACATCGACAGGTTGACGCAGGAGCGCGCGCAGAAAACGGTCGTTTTTTAGTTCGGTCATACAATTGCCCCTGCCTGATAGCAACAACCCCGCAAAAGCGGGGTTGTTGTAAAAATACCTAAAGCGAACAACACGCTCCGATGTCGTCTGGCATTGGGGATAGTGGTTGCGAAAACGCATGAATACATCCGTGTAGCTCCCTCACTTCATCCATGAAGTGAGGGTTTCGAAACCACTATCCCCAACACCAGACTCAAAACCTGCCAACGTCAGCTAACGAGAATCAAACGTCCAAATAATCGAGAATACCCTGCGCCGCTTCGCGACCTTCCCAAATGGCAGTGACCACCAAATCAGAGCCGCGCACCATATCACCGCCGGCAAATACTTTTGGATTCGTCGTTTGAAATTTATAGGCTTGCTGTTCAGGCGCGATCACGCCGCCCCAATCATTGGTTTTGACGCCGTTGGACTCAAACCAAGGCTGGGGGCTCGGACGGAAACCGAACGCAATCAACACTACGTCGGCCGGAAGAATCTCTTCACTGCCGGGAATCACTTCCGGGCGACGACGGCCTTTTTCATCCGGCTCACCCAACTGGGTGGTGACAACTTTAACGCCTTCAATTTTGCCGTCACCAACTACAGCAACCGGTTGGCGGTTAAACAAAAATTGCACGCCCTCTTCTTTGGCGTTAGACACTTCGCGCTTTGAGCCAGGCATGTTTTCTTCGTCGCGACGGTAAGCACAGGTAACGCTGGTGGCACCTTGGCGAATGGAAGTGCGGTTACAATCCATGGCAGTATCACCACCGCCGAGCACCACCACTTTTTTGCCTTTAACGCTGATAAATTCGCTCGGATCTTTTTCAAAACCCAGGTTGCGATTCACATTGGAAACCAGGAAAGGCAGCGCATCGTAAACACCGGGTAAGTCTTCACCGGGGAAGCCGCCTTTCATGTAGGTGTAGGTGCCCATACCCATAAACACGGCATCGTAATCACGCAGCAGTTCTTCCATGCTGATGTCTTTGCCCACTTCAGTATTAAGGCGGAATTCCACCCCCATTTCTTCAAACACCTTGCGACGACGACTCATCACACTTTTTTCAAGTTTGAATTCGGGAATACCAAAGGTCAGCAAGCCGCCGATTTCCGGGTATTTATCAAATACCACCGGCTTGACGCCGTTGCGCACCAAAATATCGGCGCAACCAATACCCGCAGGGCCAGCGCCAATGACGGCGACCTTTTTATCAGTCCACACCACCTTGGACATATCCGGCTTCCAGCCCATGGCGAACGCCGTATCGGTAATATATTTTTCGGCGTTGCCAATAGTTACTGCACCAAAACCGTCATTGAGGGTGCAAGCACCTTCGCACAAGCGATCTTGCGGGCACACGCGACCACAGACTTCTGGCAGTGAGTTGGTTTGGTGACTGAGCTCCGCCGCTTCAAAAATATTGCCTTCGGAAATCAGCTTAAGCCAATTGGGAATGAAGTTGTGCACAGGGCACTTCCATTCGCAATAGGGATTGCCACACTCCAGGCAACGGTGGGATTGTGACTCCACCTCATCTTTGGTGTAAGGCTGATAGATTTCCACAAACTGGTGTTTGCGGGTTGCAATGTCTTTTTTCGCCGGGTCCTGGCGACCCACATCGAGAAACTGAAAATCGTTGTTCAAACGTCCGGCCATGATCTGTGCCTCTCTCATTCGCCCAAGGGTTATTCGCCGCGCTGCTTGAAGCTGTTTAACAGCCCCGCAATGCTCGCTGCCTTGGGCTTGACTAACCAGAACTTGCCGAGGTAATCGTCAAAATTTGCCAGCAAGTGTTGACCCCATTCACTGTCAGTTTCACGGGTAAATTCTTCGATAATCCCGCGCAAATGATTGCGATGGGCTTCGAGTGCTTCGGTATCCACGCGATGAATATCCACCAACTCGTGGTTATAGCGATCCACAAAGTCATTGGCCTCGTCCAACACATAGGCAAAGCCACCGGTCATGCCCGCACCAAAATTGACACCGGTTTGACCAAGCACTGTCACCACACCGCCCGTCATGTATTCGCAGCAGTGATCTCCGGCGCCCTCTACAACCACATAAGCGCCGGAATTACGCACACCACAGCGCTCACCGGCGGTACCTGCAGCAAACAATTTACCGCCCGTAGCCCCGTAGAGGCAGGTATTACCCATGATGCTGGTTTTGTGGGATTTGAAGCCCGAGTTGCGTGGCGGACGCAGTACTAACTTGCCACCAGCCATGCCTTTGCCAACATAATCGTTGGCATCACCCTCAAGGTACATATCCAATCCACCCGCATTCCACACGCCAAAACTCTGACCGGCAATACCGGTGAGTTTGAGTGTGATGGGTTTGTCAGCCATGCCCTGGTTACCATAGCGCTTGGCGATTTCACCGCTGATGCGCGCGCCTATGGAGCGATCGCAGTTGGTGATATGGAATTCGAACTCGCCACCCGTTTTGGCTTCAATCGCCGGCAGAACCGCGCGCACCATGGCCTCAGCTTTTTCACCCTTATCGAAGGGAGCGTTTTTGCTTACCGCACAAAGCTGGGGCTTAGTCGCCAGATAATCATCGGTATACACAATCGGACTAAGATCCAATTGCTTTTGTTTATCTGTGTCTCCCTCAAGGAGTTTTAGCAGGTCGACACGACCAACCAACTCGGCCAGAGAACGCACACCGAGGCGCGCCATCCACTCACGGGTTTCCTCGGCCATAAACCTGAAGAAGTTCATGGCCATTTCTACCGTGCCTATGTAGTGATCCTTACGCAGCTTGTCCTGCTGAGTAGCAACGCCAGTCGCACAATTATTGAGATGGCAAATGCGCAGGTATTTGCAGCCCAGCGCCACCATGGGGCCAGTGCCAAAACCAAAGCTTTCCGCGCCGAGCATGGCCGCTTTAACGACGTCCAGACCGGTTTTTAACCCGCCATCAGTTTGCACGCGAACCTTGTCGCGAAGGTCGTTGGCACGCAGGGTTTGATGGGTTTCGGACAGCCCCAGCTCCCAGGGTGAGCCTGCGTACTTGATGGAGGTCATGGGGCTGGCCGCAGTACCGCCGTCATAGCCGGAAATGGTGATCAGATCCGCATAGGCCTTGGCCACACCCGCAGCAATGGTGCCCACGCCGGGGCGCGAGACCAGCTTGACCGACACCAGCGCATCCGGATTGACCTGCTTAAGGTCGAAAATCAGCTGCGCAAGGTCTTCAATCGAGTAAATATCGTGATGGGGCGGTGGCGAAATCAGAGTAACGCCCGGCACTGAGTAGCGCAGGCGCGCAATCAAGTCGTTGACCTTACCGCCCGGTAACTGGCCACCTTCACCGGGTTTTGCGCCTTGGGCCACTTTAATTTGCAGAACCTCGGCGTTAACCAGATAGGCTGGTGTGACACCAAAACGGCCCGAGGCTACCTGCTTGATCTTGGAGGTTTTGATGGTGCCGTAACGCGACGGATCTTCACCACCCTCGCCAGAGTTGGAGCGCCCACCCAAGCGGTTCATCGCTTCTGCCAAGGCTTCATGAGCCTCGGGTGACAAGGCACCCAGAGACATACCGGCCGAGTCAAAACGCTTGATGATGGCGTCGATAGGTTCTACCTCGGACAGCGGCACAGGCGTGACGTCATCGCGCAGCGCCAGCAGGTCGCGCAACATGGCAACCGGGCGCTCGTTAACCAAGCCGGCATAGTCGCGCCACAGAGCATAGTCGCCGTTTTGGACAGCGCGTTGCAGGGTTTGCACCACATCCGGGTTAAAGGCGTGGTATTCACCGCCGTGGACATATTTCAGCAAGCCGCCCTGAAGAATAGGCTTGCGATCCAACCAAGCCGCTTTGGCCAGAATCTTCTGGTCGGCTTCCAGATCGGCAAAGCGCGCGCCCTGAATACGCGAACTGGTGCTTTCAAAGCAGGTGCCCACCACCTCATCTGACAAACCAATAGCTTCGAATAACTGGGCGCCGCGGTAGGAGGTAATAGTCGAAATGCCCATCTTCGACAGGATTTTCAGCAGCCCCTTGTCGATACCCTTGCGGTAGTTTTTGTAGGCGTAGTCGGTATCGGTCAGCAACTCACCGGTTTCGATCAGGTCGTTGAGCAGGTGATAGCTAAGGTAGGGATAGACAGCCGTAGCGCCGTAGCCAATCAAGGCGGCTACCTGATGCGGATCACGGGCTGTGCCTGTCTCTACCAAAATATTGGCATCGCAGCGCAGGCCAACACGGGTCAAGTGCTGATGCACAGCGCCAACAGCCAGCAGTGCATGGATAGGCAACTGCCCCTGAACGAACTGATTGTCACTCAGTACCATTAATACTTTGCCCCCACGCACGGCCGCCTCGACATCGTCGCAGAGGCGATTGAGTGCCTGCTGCAGATGCGTTGCCGACGGGTCGTAGTGGAGCGAGAAGCGCGCCACTTCGTAGCCGGGACGATTGAGGTCCAAAAGTGCACGGAACTTAGCCGGAGACAGCACTGGTGAAGACAGAATTACCCGGTCAGCATGCTCGGGAGTTTCTTCATACACAGAAAGCTCGCGCCCCAAGCAGGTTTCCAGCGACATCACAATGGCTTCCCGCAACGGGTCGATCGGCGGGTTGGTCACCTGGGCAAACTGCTGGCGGAAATAATCGTAGAGCGAACGCTGTTGACGGGAAAGCACCGCCATAGGGGTATCGTCACCCATGGAACCCACCGCCTCCTGACCACCTTCGGCAAGCGGGCGCAACAGCTGATCCCGCTCCTCAAAGCTGACCTGGTACATCTTCATATAGGCTTTGAGCTCTATATCGCTGATGCCATTCTCTTTGGTGTCCGCACCCAGGGTGGACTCAATGCGCAGAGCGCGCTCTTTGAGCCACTGTTTGTAAGGCTTGCTGGATTTAAGCTGATTGTCGATATCCGCCGTGTGGTGCAGTTCACCTGTCGCCGTGTCGACCGAGAGGATCTGACCTGGCCCGAGACGACCTTTGGCAACCACATCTGCTGGGTCATAGGCATAGACGCCTACCTCCGACGCCACAGTAATAATGTCGTCTTTGGTAATCACCCAGCGCGAGGGGCGCAGGCCGTTGCGGTCGAGGGTACAAACCGCGTAGCGACCATCGGTGATCACCAGCCCCGCAGGACCATCCCAAGGCTCAATATGCATGGAGTTGTATTCGTAGAAAGCGCGTAACTCCGGATCCATGTGCTCCACATTCTGCCAGGCAGGTGGCACCAGCATGCGGATAGCACGATGCAGGTCCATGCCTCCAAGCAACAGTATCTCCAGCATATTGTCGAGGCTGGAGGAGTCTGACCCGGTGCGGTTCACCAGAGGGGTAACCGTCTGCAACTCAGGCAATAACGGGGTGGTGAACTTGGGCGTGCGCGCCACCGACCAGTTGCGGTTACCCACAACGGTATTGATCTCACCATTGTGAGCCAACATACGGAAGGGCTGAGCCAAGGGCCACTGGGGCATGGTATTGGTCGAAAACCGCTGGTGGAAAACGCAGATAGCAGTTTCCAAGCGGGGATCAGCCAGATCAGCAAAAAAGCGTGGCAGATCTACAGGCATCATCAGTCCTTTATAGGACAAGACGCCCGTACTCAGGCTGGCGATATAAAAGGACTTGTCTTCTGCAAGACGCAACTCTGCTTTACGGCGCGCCATAAACAGTGCCGCATTCACCTGCTCCAGCGACTTGCCGCCGCTATTGACGAAGAGGTGGTTAAATTCGGGCAGTGATTGCAGGGCAATAGGGCCAAGACAGCTGCTATCAACCGGCACCTGGCGCCAACCGGCAACCACCAGGCCCTGAGCGCTCAACTCTTCCGCAAGGACAGAACGCGCCTTCTCAGCTAGAGCAGCATCACGGCTTAGCATCACCGCGCCCACGCCGTAGGTATCTGTCAGCTCTACACCACAAGACTCTCTCGCCACCGAGCGGAGGAAAGAATCCGGCTTTTGCAACAACAGGCCGCAACCATCACCCGTTTTGCCATCGGCGGCAATACCGCCACGGTGCGTCATGCAGGTGAGTGCCTCAATGGCGGTTTGCAACAAACGGTGGCTGGTCTTGCCCTTTAAATGGGCAATCAGGCCAAAGCCACAGTTATCTTTGAATTCGTCCAACCGGTAGAGGCCAGTGGTCATAGGCTGCATCTCTATCTGATCTAAGTCACGGCTAACCTGGGCCAGGAGGCGCAACTGAGGCTAAGCCTCGGCACCAAACACGCCCCAGACAAAAAAGCCCCTGGTTCAGGGGCTGTATACAAACGGGCGCAGGATATTACCCGCTACCCGGAACTATGGCAAGTTTGGTGCCGGATCAACCCTGCGCAACCACTTGAAGCATCCATTGAAGCGCCTCCGTTTGGCACCCTCTGCCCCCTAAGAGGCCCGCATGCAAAAAGCGCACCCCGGACAGCTAGAACAAGATGGATTTGCTCCGACCCAAGAGCCCGCAAAACCCACGAATTAACCTTAAGAAATCGCCATTAACCTCTGAAAAACCAAGAGAAATGCAAAATCTCACACAAATATGCAGATAAAGACTCATTCTGGCGATTTTTTGTACTAACCGCACTTTATCATTCATCGGATATAGGCTAAGTTAAAGACCTAAGAGCGTGGAAACAGGGCCGATAAACGGCTTTTCAGCCAAGATTTAAGACAGACACCCGTGGAGCCTCTGTAAAGTTCAAATGCGCATTCCACCACTAACGCGTCTGCCATGCACCGAATAACAAGCCAAATCCGATAACCAGGAAGACATCATGCGTAGAAATCACTCCAGGATCAGCACCTTCTTTTCCTTGGCCAGCTTATTAAGTACCGGGCTGCTCCTCACCGCCTGTGGTGGTGGCGATGGCAATCGGGTTGACGACATTACAAACCGCCCCCCATCGAACCAGCCGCCAGTTGTTACGCAATCCTGGGCGATCGGCTTTGGCTCCGGAGACGATTTTGCGAGCGGCGTGATTGGCGTAGGCATTGGCGAAGACACCTTGTCGGCCGGGGGCTCAACCTCGCTCACAATCAATCTCGTCAACAGCGACAACTCCCTGTCTACTGGCACAGCAACGCTTTCGCTCACATCCCGCTGTATTGCGGCGAATGAGGCTACCCTCTCTGAAAACCCGATAACCACGCTCAATGGACAGGCTACAGTTACCTATACGGCTAATGGCTGCGTGGGCCAAGACAATATCACTGCGACCACTACGGTTAATGAGCGCATTCTTTCCGCCGCAGCAAGCCTGAACGTGGAGGCAGATACGGTGAGCTCCATCCAGTTCGTTGACGCCTCGCCCGAGCAAATCAGCCTCAAGGGTACCGGTGGAACGGAAACATCCGCTGTGCGCTTTTTGGTTAGAGGAAGCACTGGCGCTCCGATAAAAGACACCTGCGTGGAATTTCGCCTGAACTCTCAGGGTGGTGGCCTCAATCTGGTCAACAGCAAGTGCAACGCCAGTGATGCTGCAGACGCCAAGCGCTCTCGCACCAATGCTGAAGGCATAGCGACTATTGTGGTGCAAGCGGGCACAGTCGCCATGCCAGTCACTCTGACTGCCAAACACCTGGACACAGGGCTCTCTACTCAATCCCGAAATCTGTATGTATCTACGGGCGTTCCCGACCAAAAAAGCATGTCGCTATCTGCTAGCGTCTTTAACCCACACGCATGGAATATTGATGGAACTGAGGTCACCTTTACTATACGACTTGCCGACGCTTTCAATAACCCTCCGGCGGATGGCACTCCTGTCTCGTTTACCACGAGTGGCGGCTCTATTGATAGTGCATGCACAACTGAGAATGGTGTGTGCAGTGTCACGTGGAAAAGCCAGCAGCCTCGGCCTGACGATCCTGATTACATTGGCCTAGTAAAAGTTCTCGCCCACGCCCAAGGCAACGAGTCCTTTATTGATGTGGATGGTGACGGCTGGCATACCCCACAGACAGATACATTTGCATTTGATAACCCAGAATGTGCGAAGAACGTCCCCCGCGCCTCTGCTGACCGCGCTAGCGTAGCCTGTGATGATTTGGGTGAAGCCTTTTTAGATCACAACCACACAGGCGTTTTCGAGCAGGGCAAGGTCTTTATTGATTCCAACGGCAACCTGAATCGTGATGGCGGCAACGGCATTTATGATGGCGTTCTGTGTCGTGAGCAAGATGCCGCTGCCGGGCTTTGTAGCCGCAATGCAACGACGATTCGTCGCGATTTTGTAATCGTTATGTCCAGCAACCAACCTTTGCTCGATGAAAATGGCCGACTGCCCGGGCAACCCGCCCAGGTATCGGGCAATGGCGGCGCCTTCAACGCCCTCCTCGCAGACCAAAATGGAAACCCTTTACCTGCTGGCACAACGGTAGAGCTGGATATTACCAACGCAAAAAATGTTAACGTTTCCCCAAAGGAAATTACGATTCCATCCACTCACTCGCCACAATACTATCCGGCAATCGTAAGCCCAACTGGAAACGAAGCGCCTTCAGGCTACCTCCTGTTCCACATAACCAGTGGTGGGGTAACCTTCTCAACAGCCCCAACCCAAATCGCACCCTAAAGTGGTGAAAACAACTCGCTCCCGAAACGGGAGCGAGTTTCTATTTTTGAATATCCGCCTGAATTCCGCTCAACCCCCTGGCCCAAGCGCCAGCCTCAGATTGATGAGCAGGCAAGTTACCAATAGCGGCCCTCGCACTAGCGCTGCTGTCAAATCGACCGGCAACCACCACAAACCAGCTCTTTCCCTGCCTCACAGTTTTAAACATCAGCAGATCATCCCGATTGGGTTGCGCCAGGATGTAATCCAGCGCCGCTTTTTCTGTGCTCACCCCCAGTAACTGCAAGGTGTAATCTGTTTGATTCCAGGAAAGTAAGGTTTGTTCATCTACCGACAACGACCGAGTACGCTCAGCAACTGGCGCAGGCGCCGCCGCAGGAGCGGCTGGGACATCTGACGCTTCCGCTACCTCCACTAAAGGCTTTTTGGCGCTTGCTGTAGCTTGCGCTGATGGTGGAGACAACGCAGTGACTTGCAAACCCTCTGCTCGAATTTCAGACTCATGCTGTTTAATCTCTTCCGTCGATTCGAGGCTTACAACCGGGAGGGGCGCCTGCATTAAAGATGAAGAAGCGCGATCGCTACGAGCAGCTTCAGTCTCCACGGAACTTTCTGCCTGGAGGGATTGACTATTTTCAGGCGAGTCTATCAATGGAGGTTCCTGAATCCTGGGCGACAGCCCTATATCAACAAAGGGGCTATCATCAGGCTCATCCTCCCGATAAAGCCAAATGGTGGCCGCAAGACTAACCAGGGCAGCCACCGCCAACACATGCGCCACAGGAAAAGATTTGCGCGTAACAAATGACTCTGGTTGCACTGCTGCGTGAAATAAGTATTCCCGAGCATAGCGATGCAACCTGGGCAAGCTGCCTTGTGATTGTCGCCACCAAACTTCTGTATTCGCTTCGGTAAAAAGTTCTGCCCCCAAATAATCGGCCATTTCCATTCGAAAATTCAGGTAATCTACTGCTTCTGTGAGGGTAAATGGCTCCAAATAAACCTCGTTCACCACCCCGCCACCCGACAACAAACCGTGAATTCGGTCTAGGAGAGTCGGGGTACCAATCAAGACAACTTTAAGCCCCGGATTATCTTCTGCATCACTTCCAGGCCGCTCGAAAAGTGCCA
>CBFGWO010000056.1:0-20396 GCA_965652595.1 uncultured Cellvibrio sp.
CCACATTCACAAACACATCCTGATCGCCCACCATAATGCCGCCGTGGCGATGCAACACGGCAAGCAACATAGCGAGACGATTTTGATCCATGCCCACAGCCACCCGGCGCGGATTACCCAGGTGGCTGTCATCTACCAGCGCCTGGATTTCGATCAGTAGTGGGCGCGTGCCCTCCCACATCACCATCACCACTGAACCGGACGAAATCTCCTCGGCACGCTGCAAAAAAATCGCCGAAGGATTATTCACTTCGCGCATACCCTGCTCGGTCATGGCAAACACGCCCAACTCGTTAACGGCACCAAAACGATTTTTGTGGCCGCGCAATGTGCGAAAGCGCGAGTCGTTGTCGCCCTCCAGCAAAATAGAGCAGTCGATCATATGTTCCAACACTTTAGGCCCAGCGAGCGAGCCGTCCTTGGTCACATGCCCCACCAGAATCAACACAGTGCCGGTTTGCTTGGCAAAGCGCGTGAGGTAGGCCGCGCTCTCACGCACCTGGGAAACAGAACCCGGCGCCGAACTGATATCTTCCAGATGCATCACCTGAATGGAGTCAATCACCATTACCTTGGGCGACAGTTTTTGCGCCGTTGCACAAATACTTTCCACGCTGGTTTCGCTCAGCAATTGCAGTTTGTCGGTAGGCAAACCCAATCGCTGGGCACGCATGGCCACCTGTTGTAGAGATTCTTCGCCGGTGATATAGAGCGCAGACATGGCTGCCGCAAGATGGCAGAGGGTTTGCAACAAGAGCGTGGATTTACCCGCACCTGGGCTACCACCAATCAACACCACCGACCCAGGCACCAGGCCACCGCCGAGCACCCGGTCAAACTCACCGACGCCACTGGAGATGCGCGGTAGATCCTCGAGATTAATGTCCGCTAGCGTTTGCACCTGGCCAGCGGCTGCACCAGTATAGCCCTGAAATTTTTCCGAGCGATTGGAGGGCGTTGGCCCAAGGCGCACTTCGCTTAGCGTATTCCATGCGCCACACTCGCTGCACTGCCCTTGCCATTTACTAAACTCGGCTCCACAGTCATTGCACACATAGGCGGATTTGCATTTTGTTGCCACTTGAACCCCGACTCTGGATAAGAATGATTGGCTAGACGTTTACGACCGGAGGGTGATGAGGATCAAGCTTCTGAAACCCTCGCGTCACGGACGACGCGAGGGAGCTACAAGGATGTATTCATGCGTTTTCAGAAGCTTGATCCTCGTCACCCGATTCCCGCTTAAAAGCACCAACAATCGAAAACTATTTTTTATCGCTGGTTAGGCGCAGGTATGCACCAAGACCTACGAGTAGTGCTACAGCGGCGAAGAGCATAAGTACAGCGCTGTTTAAATGCGTGGCATCGCCTAACAGGGATTTGAACATTAACAGCAAAGATTCTATAGACACCGCAATGACAATCGCTGACATAAAGCGGCTGATAGTTCGGCGAGACGAATCCTGGTTGTGCACATCTTTGTGCATCAGCACTTCTTCTTCGAGAATCGTTTTACCCAAATCAAAAATCGCCAAGCCCAGTGTAATTAAAATTACTATGCCGAAAGCCTGGGTAGCAGTGTTGGTGTGCTCGTAGAGAACCTGCGCAAGTTGAATGCCAGCGGTGAGTAACAAAAAACCCGCAACCAAAACCAGCATTGCGCCAATCACGCCGTAGACCACCTGAAACAGGGGATGCACACGTCGGCGTAGACCGTCGCCGTTTAAAAAGGTGATAAGTTTTTCAAGATTAAAATTGATCACTAAATAGCAAGTTTGGCCCACCCCATTGATAAAGCGCTGCACAGCCGACAGCGCTAACTGATGGGTTGCGCTGGAGAGGTACGGCGAGGTTACGGTGATAGCGGCTGCATTTTCGCGCGCATCGCGGTAGTAGGTGCGGTTGCTGCGATCCGAGCCCAGGCCCGCTTCGCGGCGTTTGGAGTCGGCGATGCCTGGGGCTGCTGCCGAATCGCTGATCTGCACACCTTTGTCATCCAAACAAAACAACAGCTCAACAAACGGATATGAGGCGTGAAGTTTCCTCACCACCGCGTCCAACTCCTCCGCCGACGAAGCCACCCTGTTAGGTGCCATAGTGGTGACAATGGATTCCAACAGACGGTCAATTTGAGGGTGGTAGTCGTCGTATTTTTTCAGCAAGTAAAGATAATTGCGTGGTGTCATTTTTAAATCCTAAACAGTGGGTTCCAGATTGCACGACTACTTGAAACTGCGATCCAGTAAATCCAGTGCATGTGCCACTCATACCTATGGTTTGTACGTGCCCGATACTCGATTGGTCGGCTGTATTGGCAATCATGAACTGCTATACTCCAAGCCTCACCCAAGGAGCCTGCCAGAGGACCCTGTATGACCCGACACAAGCAACGGCGCAAAGTCAGTAAAGCCCAAATTTTTAGATCTGTGGCCAGCTCCAGCGCTATAGAGACAGGTAAACCCGTGAAAGTTATTGAGGCTGAACTCAAGGCGCACAAAACCAAGCGCCAGGAGTTGCAACTGGCGTTCTAGCAGCCCGCTAGCGCTCATCGGTTTGCCGGATGATATCAGTAACCAATTTCGTCATATGGCTATAGTCACTTGCCAACCCCGCTTGAATCGACCTGAAGTAGTAATCCTTGTATTTGTCCCACAGGCTGTAATCCAAAGGGCCATAGCCCGCGTTGGTCGCCATCACATCCATCAATAAACGCGAGATTCGCCCATTCCCCTCCCTAAAAGGGTGTATCAAAATGAACTCAACATGGCTTTCGGCCAAATAAGCGAATAAGGCATCTTCCTCCAGCCTATCCAAGGTGTGGTATCGGTTCAAATACTTGTCGCCATAGGCTTCCAGCGCTTTAGGCAGATAACTCGCCACCGTAAAATGGAAGTCGCCCTTGGATACATTCACACTGCGCAAGCTTCCCGCCCAAGGGTAGACCCTCCCAAGCCACCAGCGATGCCAATCCTGAATATCCTTAGGGGATAAGCTTGAGGGCAGATCCTTTTCAAACAGGTGCTCATAAAGTTTTAGCAGCAACGCAGTTTCAACGTCTGCCATTTCTTCGGGGCAGGTGATATCGAGCAGGTTTTTCAATACCCGCCCGTCTGAGCCAGCCTGGAACTCCCCCTCAGCACCAGACGCCTTGTATCGACCCTCGTCAGCCATAGCGGTTTAGCTCACGCAAGCGGAGTTCGGCAAAACTTATAAGGTTTGAGCGCCTCATGAAATTAACCTCGCCTTAGCTGTCTGCGTTTCATGCATCATGACCGGCTTGATTTGTAGGATTTACACAGCGATATCCGCCAAATTCCCCTTCTCTTCCAGCCAGGTTTTACGATCCGCCGCACGTTTTTTGGCAAGCATCATATCCATCAGCTGGTCGGTGCCTTCAGGATCCTCGATAGTGAGCTGCACCAACCGGCGCGTATCCACCGCCATGGTAGTTTCGCGCAATTGCAGCGGGTTCATTTCGCCCAGGCCTTTAAAGCGCTGCACATTCACTTTGCCCTTTTTGTTTTCAGCCGCAAGGCGATCGAGCACGCCTTTTTTCTCACTTTCATCGAGCGCGTAATAAACCTCTTTGCCGATATCGATGCGATAGAGCGGCGGCATGGCGACAAACACATGGCCATTGCGCACCAGCGCCGGAAAGTGTTTTACAAAAAGCGCACACAAAAGCGTGGCAATGTGCAGGCCGTCGGAGTCGGCGTCGGCGAGGATGCAAATTTTGTGATAGCGCAGCTCACTCAAATCTTCTGCACCCGGATCAAGACCAATGGCCACGGAGATATCGTGTACCTCCTGGCTGGCGAGAATTTCTTCGGAGTTGACTTCCCAGGTGTTCAGGATTTTGCCGCGCAGCGGCATGATGGCCTGGAATTCGCGATCGCGCGCCTGCTTGGCGGAACCGCCCGCCGAGTCGCCCTCTACCAAAAACAATTCGCTGCGCGCCGGGTCGCCGCTGGAGCAGTCCGCCAACTTGCCAGGCAGTGCCGGGCCTTGGGTAACTTTTTTGCGCGCGACTTTTTTGCTGGAGCGCACGCGTTTTTGCGCGTTGTTGATACAAAAATCCGCGAGCTTGTCGCCGTCTTCGGTGTGTTGATTTAACCAGAGCGCAAAAGCGTCTTTGGCGATACCCGACACAAAAGCGGCCGCTTCACGCGAAGTAAGGCGCTCTTTGGTTTGACCGGAAAATTGTGGGTCGGCGAGTTTAAACGAAAGCACAAAACAGACGTTGTTCCAGATATCTTCCGGTGCCAGCTTGACGCCGCGAGGCAGCAGGTTGCGAAATTCGCAGTACTCGCGCATGGCATCCAACAGACCGGTACGCAGACCATTAACATGGGTACCGCCTTGCGCGGTGGGAATCAGGTTGACGTAGCTTTCCTGCACCAGCTCACCACCTTCGGGCAGCCACTGCACCGCCCAACTCACGGCTTCGGTTTTGCCACTAAAGTCGCCAACAAAGGGCGTGTCGGGCAGTGTTTCCCAACCCTGGGTTGCACCAGCAAGATAATCTTTTAAACCGTCTTCGTAATACCACTCGTCCTTTTCACCGCTCTGCTCATCGAGGAAGGAGACGCGCAAACCGGGACAAAGCACGGCTTTGGCGCGCAGCACATGGCGCAGGCGGCTAACGGAAAACTTGGGTGAATCGAAATACACCGGGTTGGGCAAAAAGCGCACGCTGGTGCCGGTTTGGCGTTTGGGGCAGGTGTCGATCACTTCCAACTCACTGGCTTTGTCACCGTTGGCAAAACCCATGCGATACACATTGCCATCGCGCTTGATCACCACTTCAAGTTTTTGCGAAAGCGCATTCACCACCGACACACCCACACCGTGCAGGCCACCGGAAAATTGGTAATTTTTGTTGGAGAATTTTCCGCCCGCGTGAAGGGTACACAAAATAACTTCTACACCCGGCTTGCCCTGCTCCGGGTGAATATCCACCGGCATACCACGACCGTCGTCGGTAACAGTTACCGACTGATCCTTGTGCAGGATCACCTCGATACTTTTGGCGTGACCGGCAAGGGCTTCGTCGACGCTGTTGTCGATAATTTCCTGGGCGAGATGATTGGGCCGTGTGGTTTCCGTGTACATGCCCGGGCGTTTTTTTACCGGGTCCAGCCCCGTGAGTACTTCAATATCTTCTGCGGAGTAGTTAGCCATAAATACACTGTCTTATTTGAAGAGCGAGTCAGCCCCACGCTGTGAGTTAACGGCGCGGGGCCAGGAGAAAGTCGACGGCTTCGGGCAAAAAACGCTCGAAGCCCTGAAAGCTGTGATCGCCACCCGCTTCGATGGTTTGGCGGCAACCCTGGTAGCGCGCCTCAGCCTGGCGATAGTCCAGGGTTTCATCGCCGGTTTGTGCCAAAAGCCAGTAGTTGGCCAGGCGCGTCACTGGCCGCTGATAAGCGCGCAGTTGCTCGATATGCCCGGCCTCAAGGCGGTAGCTATCATCCGTATGCCATGCCTTAAGGTCAACCTCCAGATAGGCGGGCATAAATTGCCAGGGATCTACCGCTGGATTTACCAGGAGTGCGTGCTGATTATAGGTTTCTACCAGCCAGCTGGCCCAAAAGCCGCCGAGGGAGCTGCCAATCAGCCCCAGGGGTTGCTCCAGGCGCGGCTCCACCAGGGCTTTCAGGCTTGCCGCCGTTTCTTCCGGGTAGGGAGTCAACTGAGGGCAGAGGAATTCCACGTCCGGCCGGTAACTGGCCAACCAGTCGCCGGTGAGACGCGCCTTAAACGAAAGCGGGGAGCTGAGAAACCCGTGGATATACAGAATGGCGGGCATGCAGCAGGTCAGTAACCGGCAGACTTGTAATCAATGGTGTATTGCTTGCCAGTGACGCG
The DNA here is from genome assembly GCA_965652595.1 of uncultured Cellvibrio sp. GTDB lineage: Bacteria > Pseudomonadota > Gammaproteobacteria > Pseudomonadales > Cellvibrionaceae > Cellvibrio. Next base: position 5,869 of record CBFGWO010000056.1, read on the forward strand.
GGAAACGCCGGTACTCAGGCTGCCATCATCGTGCAAATCAAACCAGCGGTAGCCGGGCATTTGGGTATCCACAGTAAAGTCGTCACACAGCGGTTTGAACTGCACGCAAGTGGAGGGCGTAGCAATCAGCTCGACGCCTTTGCGCTGACTGACAAAATCCTGATGCACATGCCCCCAGACGAGGGCGCGCACTTGCGGAAACTGGTCGAGGATGGCAAAGAGCGCATCGGCATTGCGCACTATGTACTGGTCAATCCAATCGCTACCCACCGGCACCGGTTGGTGGTGCAACATCACCATAATGTGCTTGTCAGGATTGGCGGCAAGCCGCTCCTGCAAGCGCGCCAGTTCCGCATCGGCCAAGAGGCCATAAACATGGCCAGGCACCGCCGAGTCGAGCAGCAGGATCAACCAATTACCCAGCATAAATTCCCGCGCCTCTGGCGGCTGGGGCAGTTTGACCTGCGCCATGATTGCGGCTGAGTCGTGGTTGCCTGGGAGCCAAGCGAGGGGCACAGAAAAGTAGTCGCGCAGGGCTTTGTAAAAGCGCTGGTAGCAGTCTTCATGGCCAGCACTGGCGATATCACCGGTACAAACCAGATAGTCAAAACGAGGTTGCTCAGCGCTGATCAATTGCAGCACGTCATCCAGGCTCTGGTCGGTGTTGAGCCCGAGAAGGGATTCGCTGGTCTGCGGACCCAGGTGGCAGTCAGTGATCTGGATAAGACGCACAGATGTCTCGCTGGCAGTGGTTGGAGTCATGGCTAAAATCCGTCTCGCATCATTTATATCCATGGTGGCAATTCGGCATGCAAGTCAACAATATACGCTCAAGCCGCATTCCGCCAGCCCGGCGACGCGACACAGCTTCAAGATTTGTCAAAAAGGTGGGGCTTTTGGGGGCTTCAGTTTTGGTTCAGCCAGGGGGTTGTAATCTGCAAACGTCAGCCGAAGAGTGCGGCGTTTACCAGGAGCAACCTCCATGAAAACCTCTCCTTTCCTGTACCCATTAGCCTTTGTTAGCCTCTGCCTTGGTCTGAGCGCCAGCGCCCTGGCCGGCGGAAAATATCATCACACCCAATACGCAAAAGTGGTGGATGCGCGCCCGGTGTATGAGCGCGTGAGTCAGCAAGTGCCGCGCGATTATTGCGAGGTGGAAACTGTTGCTTACCGCACCGGTGGTCGCGATTCCCACACGGGCACTATTCTGGGCGGCTTGATCGGCGCGGCCATTGGCAATGAGCTGGGCCACAGCAGGCGCAATAAAGATGTGGGCATGGTGGCCGGAGGCTTGCTTGGTGCGTCCATCGGACGAGATTTGAGCCGCAATAACAATGGCAGCAGCATCCGCTATCGCGAGGAACAGGTGTGCCATACGCGCTATACCACCGAATACCGTGAACGGCTGGTGGGTTACGACGTGACCTACCGCTACCAGGGTCGGCTTTACCAAACCCATACCCGTCATCATCCGGGCGATCGTATTCCTGTTGACGTGCAGGTGCGCCCGGTTCGTGGCTACTGATCCGGCGTTGACCTTTGGTCAATCTGAGGCGATAGTGAATCTTTGCGAATCTAACCAGGTATTTGTTGTATGACGGGGTCCCTGTCCCTAGCATCCAAACTTGCACTGCCGCTGGCACTCTGCCTGACGCTGGCGGCTGGGCAGGTGTTGGCCAACGATCGCGATGGCCGCCAGCAGGACAGGCGATATGACGACCGCCGTTACGAAGACAGACGTTACGATGACCGACGCAACGAAGACCGTCGCAATGAGGACAGACGCTCCGAGCAACGAGCGCAGATTTCACCTGCCCAAGCTGCCGCCATCGTCGAACAGCGCTACGGCGGCCGAGTGATGAATGTCACCAGCCGCCAGGGCCGCAGCGGGCCAATTTACAGCGTAAAAATTTTGCAAAGCTCGGGGCATATGCGCACGGTCAATGTCGACGGCCAGACAGGCGCCATACTTAACTGACGGGAATCACCATGCGTATTTTGATTGTGGAAGACGAGCGCGAACTGCGCGAACAAATCAGCAAACTCGCCAGCGCCGAAAAATTTGCCTGCGATGCCGCCGCCGATGGTCGCGAAGGTCTCTTCCTCGGCGAGGAATATGATTATGATCTGGCGATTATCGACCTGGGTTTGCCGTTAATAGAAGGTACAGAATTAATTCGCCAACTGCGCAAAAAATCGCGCAACTATCCCATTCTGATTCTCACCGCCCGCGGTGCCTGGCAAGACAAAGTCGAAGGTCTGGAAGCGGGCGCCGACGACTACCTCACCAAGCCCTTTCACCCGGAAGAACTGCGCGCGCGCATGCATGCGCTTTTGCGTCGCGCCAAAGGCAATGCCACCTCGACGCTGAACTTTGGTCCCCTGACCATCGACACCAGCGGCCGCAGGGTGCTGCTCAACGGCGAAGAAGTGGAACTGACCAGTTACGAGTACAACACCCTCGCCTATCTGGCGCTGAACCCCGGCAAGGCCGTCTCCAAAACCGAATTAACCGAACATCTTTATGCCCAGGATCACGACCGCGACAGCAATGTGATCGAAGTCTTTATCGGGCGTCTGCGCAAAAAACTCGATCCCGATGGTAGCCTCAACCTGATTACCACCCAACGCGGGCTGGGCTACCGGTTTTGCGCACCAGGTTAACCCCTTGAAAATAAACTCCCTCAGCACCCGACTGCTGCTCGCCTCTGCGCTGTTTTTGCCGCTGTTTCTGGGGGTGAGCGGCTTCTTTGTCAAAGCCTTTGAAGACAGTTTGCAGGCCGCCGAAAACGCTCGCTTGCGCGGTCATATTTATTTGCTGTTCAGCCTCGCCGAGCTGGTGGAGGAAGAAGGCCAGCTCCCGCGACTGGACATGCCACCCAGCTTGATGGAACCGGATTTCGAACGACTCAACTCCGGGCTCTACGCCTACATCTACAACCGGCAAGGTGAATTGATCTGGCGCTCTAATTCCTCCCTGCTCAACCCGGCACCGCAGCACAATGATTTTGGCCAAGTGCCCCAGGTGGGCCAGCTCATCACCCGTACTCTGGATATCGCTGGCAACCCCCAGTTCAGCGCCCATTTCGACATTGTGTGGGAGGACTCCGCTGGCCAGGGCCATCCCTATCGCTTTGCGGTCACTCAAGGCCGCGAAAATTTTTCCAGTGAGCTGCGCGATTTCCGCACTCAGCTTTGGGGCTGGGTGGGTGTACTGGCCGTTTTGCTGCTGATTGCCCAGGCGGCGACCCTTCACTGGGGGCTGCGGCCCCTGGGACGCCTGGCCGCCGCGCTCAAGGCCATGCAAACCGGTGAAACCCAGGATATTGCCGGTCAGCATCCGCGCGAATTGCAACAGATCATCGATAACCTCAACCAGGTACTGGCACGGGAAAAAGCCCTGCGCCAGCGCTATCGCAACAGCTTGGCGGATCTGGCCCATAGCCTCAAAACCCCGCTGGCGGTGTTGCAGAGCAAACTGGATGGCGATACTGACACCGAGGCCTTGCAGGAGTCCCTCAAGGAACAATTGCAGCGTATGAACCAGGTGGTGAGTTACCAACTGCAGCGGGCGGTGGCCGACCAGCAGCAGGGCTTGCGCCATCAAACCCCGGTTTTGCCCCTGGTTGAGCGACTGGTGGCTGCCTTGAACAAGGTATACAGGGAGAAGCAGGTCGAAGCCCGGCTGGATATCGCACCTGATAGCCTCTTTGCGGGCGACGAGGCCGACCTGATGGAACTGCTGGGCAATATGCTCGACAACGCCTACAAGTACTGCCACAAACGGGTGGAGGTTCGCAGTGAAACCGGCGGTGGCAAGTTGCGCATTGCCATCGGCGACGATGGACGGGGCGTGGCGCCCCAAGCCCGCACCCGCATACTCCAGCGCGGCCAACGAGCCGACACCAAATGGCCGGGCCAGGGCATTGGCCTGGCGGTGGTGGCCGACATAGTCACCAGCTACCAGGGAGATCTGGCCATCGCAGACAGCCCTTTGGGGGGCGCCGAATTTATTCTCGACCTGCCCCTGGCCGAAGCCTAGTCACCTTGGGTTGACGCCAAAAACCGCCGACATCCTCCCCTGCCCTATGGCGTAAATCGCCTCCTCGTGTGCGCCAAATCTCACACGCCAAAGCGGAACTACCGCACAGGATTTTCCGCAAACAGCGACTATTGCGCCACGGCGGTTTTGCCGATACTGGCTACCACAGCAGTCATCCCATAACCACTTGATCCAGCGCCCGGCGCCCAAGGCAATAAAAGGAGCCACTAGCATGTCAGCCAGAACCTGTATCGCGGTCGATTCCACCTGCGACCTGCCCGCCAAGTTTATTCAACAGCACAACATCGAAGTTTTACCCATTTACATCAACTATGACGGCGGCCAGGAACTGGACTACCGTCACCCCCAAAGCATGCTGAATTTTTACCGCAATCACTCCAAGCAGCGCTTTGGTTTGGCGCAAACCGATCCTCTCTCAGTGGACGATATGACCCGCATCCTCAAGGACAGACTCTTACCCAAATACGATCTGGTGCAGGTGGTGACCATCAACAGCAAGAAAAGCGAAGTCTTCAAACGCGTGTCCGAAGCGGCCATGGTGAATGAACCCAAATTTCGCGAGCTGGAAAAGGAAGAACCGGGACGCACACCTTTTCGCATTCGCCTCTACGACAGCATGTCGATGTTCACCGGCCACGCACTGCTGGTGTACGAATTGATTAAAAAGACCCGCCTGGAGCGAGTGCCCATCAACAAAGCCATACGCGCTATCGACGATATGCGCGATCAGGTGTACGGCTACATTATTCCCAATGATCTGTCGTACATGCGCGACCGTCGTCACCTGCGCAAGGCGGATAACAAAATTTCCTGGATCAATTTTCAGCTGGCCAGCGTGCTCAATATTCGCCCGATTGTGCAATTGCACCGTGGCGAAACCCAAAAAATAGATACGGGCAAAGGCTTTTTGGGCGCGGTGGAAAAATTGTTAACCCACGTGCGAAAACAAGTAAAGGAAGGATTAACCAGCGATGTGGTCGCCATGAGCTACGGCGGCTTGCTGGAAGAAATCAAGGACGAGCCGGTGATGGTGGACTTTCGCGAGTTTTGCCACGCCCACGGCATTAAAACCATGCTATCGATGATGAGCATTACCGGCGCGATCAACGTGGGCCCAAAATCCTTTGCGTTGTCTTTTGCGACTGACAAAGATCTGGTGTAACACAGACATAAAAAAGCCGACAGGGAAGTCGGCCTCGTTAAAAAATGTTCTGTTACTGCTTAAACCGGTGCAAACATACTACCCACGTAAACGCAATAAATCCCCAGCAACACTGCCCCCTTCCAACGCGATAACTTTAAGCCAAAAAACAACATCACCAGCAGCAATACAGAGGCACCCAACATCACCCACTGATCTATCTCCGCCAGGCGGCCACTCATTGGCAGGGGTTGCAACAGCGAGGCTATACCCAGGATCGACAAGAGGTTAAAAATATTGCTGCCGAGAATATTGCCCACCGCCACATCGGCGTGTTTGCGAATTGCCGCGACTATAGACACCGCTAGTTCGGGCAGGGATGTCCCTACCGCCACCACCGTCAAACCGATAATCGCTTCAGGTACACCCAGCATTTCCCCCAGGCCCACGGCACCCACCAAAAAACGATCTGCACCCAGTAGCAACATGGCTAAGCCTCCCACCAAAAACAGCAGGGTCATGGGCAGGTTTAAGGGCAATTCGGCAACCTCTTCCGCTTCAGCCTTGTGGAGTTCGGCAGAGGGTGAATGCTCATCCGCTTTTTCAGTGCGATAAGCCCACACCAGGTAAGCAATTAGACAGCCCAGCAACAGAGCGCCGTCCAGCATGCTTAGCCCACCAAAACTCGCCAGCACAATAAACAAAACAGTGGCGGCCAGCATGGTCAATCCATCGCGCTGCAAAGATTGACGATGTACCACCAGCGGCATAATCAAAGAGCTAACACCCAAAATCAGCAACATATTGGAAATATTGCTGCCAATGACATTACCCAGTGCGATATCCGGTTGCTGATCAAACGCGGCCTTGACCGACACCACCAGCTCCGGCGCCGAGGTGCCAAAACCCACAATCACCAAACCCGCCAACAGCGGAGAAACCCCCAACTTGCGCGCCGCCGACAGAGCACCGCGCACCACGCCCTCACCGCCGATGGTTAATAACACCAAGCCAAGCAACAGCCACAACAGATAAATCATAGGTACTCCAAAAAGGGGTTTCGCCGGATAAACAAAGCCGGGGACAACCCCGGCTTAACAGAAAATCTTAAAAAAACGCACAGTGTTAAGCATAGCCATCCGGGTTTTGGCTTTGCCAGCGCCAGGCATCCTCTACCATGCGCTGCAAATCATACTCTGCCTGCCAGCCGAGTTCAGCCCTGGCCTTGTCGGCATTGGCAAAGCAGGCGGCAATATCGCCCGGACGACGCGCCACTACCTCGTAGGGCACCTGGCGACCGGAGGCGGCTTCAAAAGCCTTGACTACTTGCAACACCGAATAACCGCAGCCAGTACCCAGGTTATAGGAACGACAACCCGGCGCTGATTTTTCCAGGCCGCGCAGCGCCGCCAAATGGCCGCGCGCCAGATCTACCACGTGGATGTAGTCGCGCACACCGGTACCATCGACCGTGTTGTAGTCATCCCCAAACACCCGCAACTGCGGCAATTTGCCGATGGCAACCTGGGCCACAAAGGGCAGCAGGTTGTTGGGAATGCCCGCCGGATCTTCGCCGATCAAACCGGATTCGTGCGCACCTATAGGATTGAAATAGCGCAGCAGGCTGATGTTCCACTGATTGCCCGGTGCACCGGCCAGATCCTGAAGAATATGCTCCACAATCAGTTTGCTGCGGCCATAGGGATTGGTGGCCGAGGTGGCAAAGCTTTCGTCGATGGGCACAGATACCGGGTCGCCATAGACAGTTGCCGAAGAACTGAAAATCAAGTTCCACACACCAAACTCGGCCATCACCTCTGCGAGGTTGAGGGTACCGGCCACGTTGTTCTGGTAGTACTGCAAGGGAATCTGGCTGGACTCGCCTACCGCTTTAAGGCCCGCAAAATGGAGCACAGCGGCAATCTGATGCTGCTGGAATACTTGCCGCAAACCCTCCCGGTCGGTGATATCCGCCTGGTAAAAAGCAGGCTGAATCCCGGTGATACGCGCCACCCGCGCCAGCGCCTCAGGTTTACTGTTGCAGAGGTTGTCCACCACCACTGGCCGATAACCGGCCTGGATAAGTTCCACACACACATGGCTGCCGATAAACCCGGCGCCGCCAGTGACCAGCACCTGTCTGGCAGACGATAAGGAAGTTGATGTCATGGGTAGTCCTTGATATCCGAAACCAAAAAAACTGCCGCAGTATAACGGCAATTGATACGCGGTTTATGACGCGGGAGCGATTTATAACGCGGAGGGCGCTTCCGTTACGAGAGAACGAAAACAAAAAAAGCAGGCCGAAGCCTGCTTTTTAAAAGAGCCGGTGTGTTAAAGGAAGCAGCCTGAGCCGCTCCCCACACCGCAAAACTTAGTCACCGATTGGCAGACTCAGCTTAACAACAAACTTCAATTCATCGTTGTAGGCACCGTCTACATCGTCAACCACTTTACCCAGGGTGAAAGCAAGATTGTCGTTGTAAGAGTAGGTCAGATCCAGGTGGCTCAAATCGTCGTAAGTACCGCTCTCATCGCCGTGAACGCCGTACAACACGCTAAAGCTACCGAAAGCAGCACTCAGCGTGGTGTAGGTGTAGTCGTCATCGCCCAGAATGTCACCCAAACCAACACGGTGCATCAGAGAGAAAGACAGATCTTCGCTAGGTGCATAACCCAGGGTCACAGCCACGTCAGAGACATCATCGAAGCCCAGCGGGCCACCACCAACGACTTCACCCTCTTCATCCATCAAATAAGGTGCTGATGGGTACATATAGGTGGTGTAGTTGAAATCGGCGCTGAAGGCACCCACTTCAAAACCGTAACCGGCATAGAAGTCCCACTCGGTTCCCAAAAGTACGTCACCGGAAGACGCCCACAGGCCAGCGTAAAAACCGGAGGCACTGACATTCACGTCACCGATCAGCGCTGGATCACCAGCACCCAGGTCCAAGCCCCTCCAGTAGTACATGTTGGCAACCGCCACCGATGCACCCACCTCAACCTCGGCAGACGCCAAGGGAGCATAGGCGCTCATTGCCAGCGCTGATGCAACAACTGAAGTAGCCAGCAATTTTTGTGTCATCTTCTTCATGAGTTCTTCCTCTAGGTTTTAGGGTATTGGTAAAGCTTTTCGTTGGTGTTAAATCCGCCGTCGAGTCTTACGAGCGAGCTTGACCTTGAAATAGCAGTTACCACGCCAACTTTATTTTCCTTATAAAAATCATAAACCTAGAGGCGATATACAAGATTGCATACCGGTTTTTACAAAGCGCAAAGCACCGGATTGGTGCACTTTTATGGGGGTTCACAGGAATAGGTGCACCAAGTAGAGGCAAGATCGAGGCAAAGTAAAATGAACGCAAGAGTAGCGACGAAACATCCGCCGCTACTTGTAACGCACAAACTCCTCTTTTAAGTCCTCGAGCGAGTTGTCCGTCAGGGATGTGCGCGCCAGAGCCCGCTCAAACCAGCGGCCAAAACGCCAGTCCACATAAAGCGCCAGGGCCAGTAACACCAGCAGGGCACCGCCAAGCGCCGCCAGCGTCAGGCGTTCACCCGCTGCCAATGCACCAAGGATGACCGCAAGCACAGGCGTCATTAAGGTGATCAAGGACACCGCACTGGCCGAGAGTTTTTTCAGCACATAAAAAAACAGGGTAAAGCCCAGCAACGAACCAAACACCGCCAGATACACAATGGCCGCCGCTGTGCGCGTGCTCGGCGCCACCGCAAAACTGCCATCCACCAACCACCAGAGCAGCAACAAACCCGGCACCGCAAACAGCAAGGCACCTACTGCCTGGTCAAATGCGGGCAAACTGGTGTTGAGCTTTTTCAGCCAGACACTGCTCAAACTAAACATCAGGCTCGAAAATAAAATGCCCAGTACGCCAAGGGCAGCCCGGACATCCAAGCGCCACTGATCGTGAAAGATCAACGCCAAACCTAGCAGCGCCAACAACAACGCCAGCAAGCGTTTGGGGCTAAAAGGGTTTTCGCGCAAAATCAACAGCGACATTACGCCGGTAACAAAAGGCGACATGGCAAAAATCACCGCCACCAACCCCGAAGGAATTGCCTGTGCTGACCAATAGACCACGGGCATATTGGGAAAAATGCCGATAGAGGCAACGGCATAGACTTTCCAGCTACCGGGGTAAGAAAAAAGCGAAGGGCGAGACAGCAGCAGATTAACCAACATCCCCAGCGCCAAGGCGAGCGACATGCGCAGCGCCACACCCGCCATAAAGCTGATGCTGTCGCCACTCCACTGAATGGTGAGCGGTGTAGTGGCCCATATGAGCACCACCATAAGATACGCAAACAAGATTGCCACGATACAACTCCTTGTTGGGCGCGCACAGCAGCGCCCGCCAGAAAAATCGCAGCGAATCCTGATTACCTTTAGCCTGTTTTAATTTCGGAAGTCAGAAACGAAAAAGGCCGCAGGTGAATCACGCTGCGGCCTTTGTAAAATTGGGAAACTCCCCGATTAACTACCAAATTCCGCAAATAAACGCGCACCAACGCCCGCGCCCAGCCAAATGGGTCGGTAGGTGTTGGCTCGTTTTGCGAAATGCATCTGGCACATAATCGGAAGTTCAAATCAGTAAGTGAATAAGTGCTCGACTCTACCGACTTTAAAAAAAAGCCTCAACAATTATTTTCGATTTTTTAAAAATTCTTTTCGACACTGGATTAATTCCCGCATAGAGTAAAGCGCTACTCGATACCTCAACGACGTGTAAGCCATGAAAATCTACCGAGTCGGCGGCGCAGTGCGCGACAAACTCCTGGGCTATCCCTCCAGCGAAAACGACTGGGTGGTGGTGGGCGCCAGCCCGGCACAACTCGAAGCCCTGGGCTACACACCGGTGGGCAAAGACTTCCCGGTTTTCCTCCACCCCCACACTAAGGAGGAATACGCCCTCGCCCGCACCGAGCGCAAAACCGGCCGCGGCTACGGCGGCTTTACGTTTTACTGCGGTGAAGAAGTCACCCTCGAAGAAGACTTGCAGCGCCGCGACCTGAGCATCAATGCCATGGCCGAAGATGATCAGGGCAATATCATCGACCCCTATGGCGGCCAAGCCGATCTGGCGGCGCGGCTCCTGCGCCATGTATCCCCCGCCTTTGTTGAGGACCCGGTGCGGGTTTTGCGCATAGCGCGCTTTGCCGCCCGCTATCACCGCCTCGGTTTTCGCGTTGCCGCTGAAACCCTGGCGCTGATGCGCACCATGGTGGACAACGGCGAGGTGGATCACCTGGTCAAGGAGCGCATCTGGAAGGAAACCGAGCGCGCCATGACCGAGGCCGCGCCCCAGGTGTTCGTTCAGGTACTGCGCGACTGCGGCGCCCTGGCGCGATTGATGCCCGAACTGGATCGTCTTTTTGGTGTGCCTCAGCGGCCCGAACACCACCCGGAAGTGGACAGCGGCATTCACGCCCTGATGAGCCTGGAGGCCGCCGCGCGCCTCAGCCTCACACCCTTGGTGCGCTTTGCCACACTGATTCACGACCTGGGCAAGGGGCTCACGCCCGAGGAAGAATGGCCGCGTCATATCGGCCACGAAACCCGCAGCCTGCCCTTGGTAGAGGCTCTGTGCGAGCGCCTGGGTGCCCCCAGAGACTATCGCGAGCTGGCCTTGAGGGTTGCCGAGTTTCACACCCATGCGCATCGCGCACTTGAACTCAAACCCTCAACGCTTTTAAAGCTGCTCAAACAACTGGATGCCTTTCGACGACCCCAGCGATGGGAAGACTTTATTCTCTGCTGCGAAGCTGACGCCCGGGGGCGCACAGGTTTTGAAGAGCGCGATTACCCGCAAGCCAATTACTTGCGCACTGCGCTCGCGAATTGCAAAGCGATTGATCAAAAAGCCATTGCCGATGCGGGCTTTAGCGGGTTGGCGTTTGGAAAGGAATTGGATCGTCAGCGGCTGGCAAGGTTAAGCGAGCTAAAAAACTCTACAACAAGCAATCAATAACATTATCGAATGCACAGCAGAGAAAAACCTATGGATGATAAGCACTCAACATCTTCGGCACCGGTTGCATTGATCACCGGCGGAGCCAGACGCATAGGTGCCGAGATAGCGCGACAACTGCACGCCAAAGGCTATCACCTGCTTATCCATTATCGGGATTCCGCTACTGACGCCAATGAACTCTGCGCGCAACTCAATCAAACACGCGCGCAATCGGCACAGGCCATCAAAGCCGATCTCGCGCTTACCGAAGAAGTCGCTGCCCTGGCCCAAGCCGCCGAGTCTATCTGGCAAAGACTCGACTTACTGGTCAACAATGCTTCGGCGTTTTATCCAACCCCCTTGGGCAAAATCACCGACGAAGCCTGGGACGATCTGATGGCGAGTAATCTGAAAGCGCCGCTGTTTCTGAGCCAGGCGTTAGCGCCCGCGCTGAAAAAAACCGGCGGCTGCATTATCAACCTGGCCGACATTCATGCACTGCGGCCACTTAAGGATCACAGTGTTTACTGCGCCGCCAAGGCAGCCAATCTGATGCTCACTCGCTCCCTGGCGCTGGAGCTGGCACCCGAGGTACGCGTTAACGCTATTGCTCCCGGCGCTATTCTTTGGCCCGAGCAAAACCCGGCGGCGAGCGAATCTATTTTTTCGCGCATCCCTCTCGGTCGTTGCGGCAGCCCGGCGGATATTGCGCAAGCACTTCTCTATCTCACTGAAGCACGCTATGTTACCGGGCAGATGATTGCAGTCGACGGTGGCCGTAGTCTATTCCAATAAAGTCGCAGCATGTTTCTATAAAAGGAGTAGCCGATGATCAAAACACAATTACTCCACACCAACGGCGATCTTAGCTTCGGCGGCGTCGAGCAAATTAACCTCTGGCGCGCCAGCCGCGATGCCATTATCTGGATAGATATGGAAGGCGAAGCACCCGCAGCAGAAAGCGAACTGCTGTTGAGTTTTGATTGCCACCCGCTGGCGATTGAAGATGTGCAGCGCTTTCGCCATCCACCCAAGGTGGAAACCTTTGATGACCATACGCTTCTGCTGTATCGCGGCATTACCCAATTCAATCGCGACCTCACCATCGAGCAGCAAAGTATCGCGGTCTTTGTGGGCAAGCGCTACCTGATCAGTTGCCATCCTCAACCCACCACCGCTGTTCGCTATTGGTGGGATGAAGCCCACAAGAGCCAACTATTAAAAAGCACCGGTATTCTCGCCACCAAAATCATGCTTTTCTCGGTTAATCGCTATCAGGATGCGCTCTTGGAATTTGAGCCACGACTCAACGAACTCGAAGACGACATGCAGGAGCGCCCCAACGACGACACTATGCGCGACCTGATTGCCTACAAGTCCCGATTGCGCAAACTCAAACGTATTTTTAGCTACCACGAACGCCTGGCGGCCAACTTGCTCAAAGCCGTGCCGAGCGATTGGACTCACGAAGACGGTGATATTCACCACGCCTTGCAGGATTTATTCGAGCGCTGCGAGCGACTGCATAGCCTTTGCACCATGTATTTTGAAATTTGCGGTGATTTGATCCAAGGCTACGTATCTATCAGCTCCCACAACCTCAACAGCATCATGCGCGTGCTCACGGTGATCACCGCAGTTTTTGCGCCGCTCACCTTGGTAGCAGGCATCTACGGCATGAACTTTGTGAACATGCCCGAGCTGCATTGGCAGTATGGTTATTTTTACGCGCTGGGGTTTATGACCGTGATTGCCTGCCTGGGCGGCCTAATCGCTTACAAAAAGTGGTTACAGTAACTCACCTCAAGCGCAGGAGATTTTCCGACCCTGCCACACAAAGTCCACTGGCCACAGAGGCTGGGCACTTTTGTCGTAAGCCTGCCAAAGGCTGGCATAGCTCTGTTGCAATTGCGGGTGCAACTGCTCACCTGCGATTTCCGCCAGGGGCAACAACACAAAAGCATTTTGCGTAATTTCTGCACGGGGCAGGCTGATACCCGCTTCCACACCCACGCTATCGCCATACACCAGAATATCGATGTCCAGCGTACGCGGGCTGAACTTCGGCCCTTGGCGACAGCGGCCGTTATCGTCTTCGATGTTTTTTAACCGCTCGCTCAATGCAGCCACACCCAGCGAAGTATCAATACCCACCACCAAATTAAAAAAATTGCTGCCGTCAAAACCGACCGATTTACTTTCGTAGACCGAGGAAATGTGCAATTCACCAAAAGCGGCTGCCAGCGCATCCAGGCCCGCCGCAATATGCTGGTGGCGACGAATATTACTGCCAAGGCTCAAATAGACGCGCGTCACAGCGGCTTTCTCCCGCGCTCGATAATCAGCCCCACATCGCGAGCACCGCGCACCGCGCCGGGTTTGCTCAGCCGCAGTCGCAGCCAGGGCACCTGAAATTCTTCGCGCACTATGGCCGCAATTTCCTCAGCAAGGGATTCCACCAAAAGCGCATTGCGGTTTTCCACATAGGCGATGATGCGCTTGGACACGGCCTTGTAGTTGAGCGCAAATTCTATGTCATCAGTAGCGGCAGCCTTGCGAATATCCGTGGCCATTTCCAGATCAATGCTCACCGTTTGACGCACCTCTCGTTCCCAATCGTAGATGCCGATGATGGTGTCTATGCGCAGGTCGCGAATGTAGACGATATCCATGGTCAGGGCTCCAAACCAGGTATGAGGGGCGAGAGGCTGTCGAGGGGCCAGCGGGCGCGAACGGTCATAGCCAAGGGCTCCTGCTGCGCAGCCAGCAACCGCTGACACCCGGCATAGGCGATCATGGCGCCATTGTCGGTGCAGAATTCATGGCGCGCATAAAACACCCGCGCATCAATCTTGGCCAGCGCGGTTTCGAGATCGGCGCGCAGTTTTTTATTGGCCGACACACCACCGGCTATCACCAGGGTTTTTAGCCCGGTTTGTTCCAAGGCGCGGCGACATTTGATCACCAGCGTATCCACCACCGCCTCCTGAAAGGCGCAGGCGATATCGGCACAGGTTTGATCATCGGGCAGGCCATTGGCTTGCGCATTGGCATTTACGGCGGTAAGCAAGGCAGTCTTCAAGCCAGAAAAACTGAAATCCAGCCCCGGCCTGTCCACCATCGGACGGGGAAATACAAAGCGCCCTGGCGTTCCCGATTCCGCCAAACGCGCCACCTGGGGGCCACCGGGGTAATCCAGATCCATCATCTTGGCCGCTTTATCAAAGGCTTCTCCGGCGGCGTCATCCAGGGACTCCCCGAGCAGCTGGTATTGGCCTATGCCACGCACTTCCACCAGCTGGGTATGGCCGCCCGACACCAGCAGGGCGACAAACGGAAAGGCGGGCGG
>CBFGWO010000057.1:0-19813 GCA_965652595.1 uncultured Cellvibrio sp.
CCCCTGTTACCGCCGTGAAAGGGCGGTGTCCTAGGCCACTAGACGAAGGGGACGTGGACAACAGACAAACAACAAAAATGGAGCGGGAAACGAGACTCGAACTCGCGACCCCGACCTTGGCAAGGTCGTGCTCTACCAACTGAGCTATTCCCGCAATGGCATCCCCTAGGGGAGTCGAACCCCTGTTACCGCCGTGAAAGGGCGGTGTCCTAGGCCACTAGACGAAGGGGACCCAGAAACCTTCCGAGCCACAGGGCGTCAGAAGTGGGGCGCATTCTAAGGAGCGGGGCATGCAGTGTCAACTCTTTTGCATCTTTTTTTATCACAGTGGAAACAAGCACTTAGAGATAAATAACCCACTCCGGGGCCGCCAACCCTTAAGTGCTATACTTGCGACAGAATCCCGCCAATCACAGGCTCAGCGCGGCTGATCAACGAATGTCTATTTATATTGTCTTCGGCATCATTGCTCTTATTATTGTCCTGGCAGGCTACGCCTTTATCTCTTATACGCTGGAAAAGCGCCGGGTGCGTCGTCAACGGCTGCTCGGTGCGCTTCGGCTTAGGGAGAGAAACTTTAAAGAGATGCTCGCCGGCTTGCCTCCGCATTTTCTGCCGGCCGAACTCAACATACTCGTGCACAGGGCGTTGATCGAAACCTGCGAACAGCTGGCGCGACTTGAGCCCAAAAACCCGGCTCACCAGGCTGATGCCACTCAGTACGCAGCGCAACTGGGAGGAATCAAAGTGGGTGCCGAACGCCAGCGAGTGCGACTGGAAAACCCCGCTCAGATAAAAGAACTGCGCCAACATCTGGAGGAACTGTTTCATTTTGTGAGTCAACAAGAACAGCGCACACTCATTACGCCACTACAGGCGGCGGGTTACCAGGATCAAATCAAGCGGCTGGCACTACAAGCCAATGTCGATGCCTACGTTGCTCAAGCCAGGCTGTCACAGCAACAGGGCAAATGGCGCCTGGCCATCCATTTTTTAACGCTGGCGCAAAAGGCGTTGAAGACAGAAAACGCCAACCACAGCTATGACAAACAAATTGCACAACTTCAGGCTGCTGCGGCCAAACTTCAGGAAAAATTGACAACGCAACCCGAAACACCCCATCAAGTGGATGAGGTTCCGAGCGAATCACCCACAGGTTTGAGCAAAGAATGGGAGCATCTGGAAGAAGACAAGTGGAAGAAAAAACAGCTTTACGACTGACTTTCTTCACTCGTCTCAATGGTGATGGACGCTGAGTTAATGCAGTACCGCAACCCGGTCGGTGCGGGACCATCGGGAAATACATGGCCCAGGTGACAACCGCAATGACGACAGAGCACTTCCGTGCGTCGCATGCCATGGCTCGCATCAAATTCTTCCTGAATATTCTCATCAACTAAAGGGGCATAAAAGCTGGGCCAGCCGCAACCGGCATCAAATTTAGTGGCAGCGTCAAACAACGGCTTGCCGCAGCAGCGACAGAGATAGGTGCCCGCACGAAAATCCTGCCAGTACTCGCCGGTAAATGGTCGCTCAGTGCCCTTTTCCCGACAAATGCGATACTGCTCGGCAGTGAGCTTGTCACGCCAGAATTCGTCATCGTGTTTTTGCGGATGAGACATAAGTATTTCCTTGACACAGCTGCCGACGAACCCGGATGATTTGCGGCTTTATTAGCGTTTAAAGGCATATTACTGCAAATGAACAGCATTAAGAAATCCGACAAGCTCAACGGTGTTTGCTACGACATTCGTGGCCCGGTACTTGAGCACGCCTATCGCCTGGAGGAAGAGGGCCACCGCATCCTCAAACTCAATATCGGCAACCCGGCGCCTTTCGGATTCGCGGCCCCGGACGAAATTATTCAGGATGTAATACGCAACCTGCCCAACGCCGAGGGCTATACCGCCTCAAAAGGCCTGTTTGCCGCACGCAAAGCCATCATGCACGAATGCCAACGCCTGGATATTCCCGGCGTGGATATTGACGATATTTTTCTGGGCAACGGCGCCAGTGAACTTATTGTGATGTCCATGCAGGCGCTGTTGAACAATGGCGATCAAGTGCTGGTACCTGCCCCCGATTACCCCCTATGGACTGCCGCCGTTAATCTGGCGGGCGGCAAAGCTGTGCACTACCTGTGCGATGAACAATCCGACTGGTTTCCGGACATTGACGACATCAAGTCCAAAATCACCGACAAAACCCGGGGTATTGTGGTGATCAATCCCAATAACCCCACCGGTTCGGTTTACAGCCGGGATGTGCTGGAGCAACTGGTTGCTCTGGCGCGCGAAAAAAATCTGATCATCTTCGCCGACGAAATCTACAGCAAGATTCTGTACGACGACGCCGAGTTTGTACCCATGGGCCATCTGGCGCAAAAAGATGTGCTCTGTGTCAGCTTCAACGGTTTGTCCAAGTCCTACCGCCTGGCCGGCTTTCGCTCCGGCTGGATGGTGATCAGCGGGGCCAAACACAAGGCCAGGAGCTATATCGAAGGTCTGGAAATGCTCGCCTCCATGCGCCTGTGCGCCAATGTGCCCGCTATGTTTGCCGTGCAAACCGCGCTCGGTGGCTATCAAAGTATCAACGAACTCATTATTCCCGGTGGTCGTTTGCGCGATCAGCGCGATGCCGCCATGGCCGCTATCAGCCAGATTCCCGGCGTCAGCTGTGTCAAACCCAAGGGCGCGCTTTACCTATTCCCCAAGATTGATTTGAGCCGCTACCCCATTCGCGACGATCAGCAGATGGTGCTGGATTTTCTGATTGAAGAAAAAGTGTTGCTGGTGCAAGGCACCGCCTTTAACTGGCCGGAGCGGGATCATTTCCGCATTGTCTTTTTACCCAGAGAGGACGAACTCGGCCGTGCCATCACCAAGTTCGGCAGCTTTTTACAGCGCTATAGCCAGGCTTAGTTAGGCTGATGTCAGATCTGCATATCGACGATTTTTACAAGGACGTGGCGCGCGCTTTCACCCTGCTGTACAGCAGCTTCCCGCGCAAGATTATTCTCTACGTGGAGGATATTTGCGGCCCGGATTCACCGGATGAGTTTGGGCTGCATTGCCCGCGCTTTCAATCCTGTTTCAGCACGCTAATCTGGCTGGCGGACACAGGCTATCTTCGCTACGACACCACGATTCGCCAGGAGGCATTGGACCAAGCCTGCCTGACCCACAAGGGTTTTACCCTGCTCTCTTCCCGCAATCTCGCTTCAGAAGATTTACCGCTTCCCCAACCTGCCAATATAGATCGCTTGCGCGACACGCTTAAACACGGTTCTTCGTTTGCGTTGGAAGAATTGCTACAGGCGCTATTGCGCACACCCTGATCACGGCTGATAGCGAAACACCAATAACTTGAGCTGCTGCTCGGGATTGATATCGGCAAAATCCGGGCTGGGGGTCAGGCGCTCTTCAAGCTGCGCGCCGGGGCACTCGCTGGCAAAAAGGTCGCGCAAAAACGCTGTCGTCAGTTCCGGGGCGTTCAAGCAGGCCAACACCTGCCCGCCTTCGGGTATAAGCTCGGGAATGCGCCGCACCAGCTTGGCGTAGTCTTTGGTGGCCACAAAGCTGCCAGGCTGAAAGGAGGGAGGATCAAAAATCACCAGATCGTAAGGGCCGCGCCTTTTAATACGCCCCCAGGATTTAAGAATATCCTCGGCGAGAAATTCACTGCGCGCCTTGTCCAGGCCATTCAACTGATGATTGCGCCGCCCCCAGTTAAGCGCGCGACTGCTCATATCCACATTGACAACCCGTTCAGCACCCGCCGCTACCGCCACCACCGACAGTGCGCAGGTGTAGGCAAAAAGGTTAAGCACCCGTTTACCTTTTGCCTTTTGCGCCAACCATTGGCGGCCCGGCGCCATATCGAGAAAAAAGCCGCAGTTTTGTTGCTGCGCAAAAGACAACTCAAAACGTAACTCGCCCAGGCACGCGTATACCTGTTCAGGCAACTGACCCCGCTCAGGCGGTTGCCCCCAAAGACACTCGCTGGGCGCACCCGACGCGTAGCGCCGCTGCACCAGCAGGCAGCTTATCGCGGGCGCCAGGCGCGGCTCGATCGCTTGCCGCACCTGGGCTAGCCAGCCCTCTGGTGGCTCGGTGTAAAGCGTGAGTAACAGCAGCGGTTCGTACCAATCCAGGCACACGAATTCCAGGCCCGGAAAACAGCGCCCTCTACCATGAAACAAACGGCGGCTATCCAGAGGCTCAGCCGATGTCTGGCGCTGATCCAAATAGGCAAAAAGCGGTGAGATAAGCGGTTCCAGATCTGGGCTCACGTCAATGCCCCCAAACCCAGCCCCACCGGATAGAGCAGTGTTTCGCGGTAACCGCAGGTCACAGGCCAATAACCCCGCCATTGCTGGTCAAGCTGTGGATCGTTGGTATCCAGCAACAAAGGGCGCCCCTGCAAGGCGCGCAGCTTTTCGCGGGTGGCGATGACCTGGACACGCTCACGGCCAATAAGTCGCAACAGTTGGGGCGTGAGCTGCTGATTGCCGCGCCCAAAAACGTGCCCCTGACCACCGATGACGGTCACCAGCAGCCGCAGCTCGCCCCTGTGGGCCGCAACCTGTGCCAGCAATTGCTCAGCGGTAAGATCCCGCGCCACAAGCTCGCCATTGAGTAACAAGTCTACTCCCAGGAGACTGGCTTCCAGCCCCAGTTGCCGCGCTACCGCTTGGGTGGTGGAGCCAGGCCCCAGGATGTACAGCGTGCCCTCCTCCAGACCTTCCACCAGCCCCGCCGCCAACTCGTCCTGTGCCAATTCGTCGACCTGCGCACCGGCGTTTTTGACACCCTGTAGCAGCTCCGGCAACTCGGGCACCAACAGACTGGCGTACCAACGAGCACGCACCTGGTTTTGGCGCAGGGCAATCTCATCTATGTCACGCACATCCCGCTCTACCAGATCCACCCAGTTGCGAGTGAGCAGTTGTGTGAGGATCTCGGCAGCGGCCTCAGGCGAAACGGCAAAGACGCCCGAATGCATTTTGACCCCGGCGGGCACTCCCAAAACCGGCAGGCTGTGGCCCAGACCATCGGCGATCACCCGTGCGGTGCCATCACCACCGGCAAAAAGCACCAGATCCACGGCCTGCTGCTGCAATGCGCGAGCGGCAGCAAAGCTGTCTTCCGCCTGGCTGGGTTGGTGGGCAGGATGGCCCACCAACCTAAAACGAAAACCCAGGGACTCGGCCAACTCCTGCCCCATGCCGCCGCCAAAGCCAACGATTTCGAGCTTGTCTGCCAGCGGTTGCAACGGCTGTAGCGCCCTGGCCAGACGCTCGGCGGCCTTGGGTTGGGCACCTGCCGCAAGAGCTGCCGCCCGGATGTCGTCGCCATCGCTACCCTTGAGTGCCAGGCTGCCACCTATACCGGCCCAAGGGTTAAGAATCAGCCCTAAGCGCAGCATCAAGCCTCACCCGCCACACCAAAACCCAAGTGGCCCAGCCAGGTTTTAAGGCGAGGCGAGAGACTATGGCCCGCTGCCGCCGCTACCTGATAGTTGTGAAATTCCCGCCGGATCGGGTAGTGCTTACGCAAACCATCAAACCCCTGACCAAAGCCCTCTTCGCCCTTGGCGGCGAGCTGGCGCAGGGCCAGGTCATCTGCGTTAATGTCGTAGACCTGTGCAATCAGCGCCTTGATGCTCTGCCAGTCATCCCCCGGCGGGCACAGGAGTTGGTTGTCCGCCAGAGGCGGTACCAGGTCTCTCAGGGTCAGGCTGGGGCGAATACCCAGGTGGCGACACAAGGCCTGGTAGATCATCTCTGTGCCCTTGAGCTTGCCGTCGTAGCTGTAGCCCGCGATATGAGGAGAACCCAGCGCCACCTGCTCCAGCAGGGCCAGGGAGATATCCGGTTCCGGCTCCCACACATCGAGTACCACTCGCAGATCCGGGCGATCCTTGAGCACCCGACCCAGGGCTTGATTGTCGATCACCGGCCCGCGCCCGGCATTAAGCAACACCGCACCTTCGCGCAACTGGCGCAGCTCCGACTCGCCCAGCAGGTGATAACTCGGATGAGGGCCGGATTGGGTCAGGGGGGTATGCAGGCATATGATGTCGCAATCCAATACCGCTTGCAGGCTGGTGAGATCCGGATTTTGCTCAGGCGTAAGAAAGGGGTCATAGCAGGCACAGTCAACGCTTTGGGCGCGCAGGCGTTTGTGCAACAGACCGCCGACATTACCGCAACCGATAATCCCCACCCGAGCATTGAGCCAGTTAACGTCCAGCGCGCAAAGCGCGGCGTAAACATACTCAACCACCGAATTGGCGTTGCAACCGGGGGCACTGGCCCAGGTGATGCCAGCCTCGCCAAAATAAGCCTGGTCCAGATGATCCACCCCAATGGTGCAGGTGCCGACGAAATCCACAGGAGAGCCCTCGAGCAGCTGGCGGTTTACCTGGGTGACAGAACGCACCAGCAAAGCCCCGGCGCCCTGTAAATCGGCGTTTTGCATCTGGCGACCCGGTCGAGTCACCACCTCCCCCAGGGAGTCAAAAAAGGCGTGAATCAGGGGGATATTTTCGTCGGCAAGTATTTTCATGGGGGGTTCCAATGCGGGATTCCAGCGACGCCCAAGCGTCTTGGCAGGAGACCAAAAAGGCCCGGGTAAATTTTTCTATCACGAACGGTTGTGCTTTGGGGGATTAACCTATACTTTATCTAGTGATGGCGCCTAAAACCATCACGTCTCTCGACAGTTCTCTCCCCACAGTTTCAGGGGGCCTGCTTTGCAAGCTCCTGCCTCATTTAAGGGGGTGGTATTATGAAGACCTCGATTCCCGGCCACAACACGGATAATGTGGTGGACTTCTTCACCGGCAAATCCTTCTCTGCACTTCACGATGAGCGTTTTATCCGCCTCTCTCCCGAGCTGGATGGCCTCGAAATGCTCTATTCCAACGATACCAGCCCCGACAAACTCTTCAGCCTCAAAATCCTCTGCTGGGGACTGCGAGCGAACGGTGAAGTGGTCGGCTTGGTGCCTTGGCTGAACGACATAGTGCCCTGCCCCGATATCTGCGATCCGCTCAATGGTCATTGGGAGGGTTACTACGATCAGGGCATAGACGATGTCTTCTTCGAAGCGCCCATGCACAAAATTGTCGAACTCGAAACGGCGGCGGAGTATTACGAGCTGCAGTGCGAAAACGGCGATGACATAGTGCAGGAACTGCCCGATACCATCGGTACCCACGCGGTGCTGGCCACACCCAACAGCAACCGTCTATCGCTGGTGGAAGTGGTGAGCTGGCGCCTGCTGCACGATGGCAGTATCTACGGCATGCTCACCGATCAAGCCAAGGTGGTGAGCACCCCTGTATTGCCCGGCGATGATTGTTTGTACGCAGCGCAAACCGACGAAAACTTCCGCTACTTTTTTCAGCACCAAATCGCCAACAAGATCAAAGCCGAAGATCCTGAGGCCCTCGCCGCCATCTCCATGCTCGTCGACGGCGTATAAGCCAACTTTCGCAAAGCGCCCGCTGAAAAGCGGGCGCTTTTTTATTGCTTGCGAATATGGAACAGATAAGTGTCATCCTGTTCGCCAGTGTGCAACAACTCATGCCCCAGAAAATGACAAAACTTGGGAATATCCCTCAAGGTTGAGGGATCGGTTGCAATCACTTCAATCACCTCACCCGACGCCATCTCCCGCACCGCCTTGTGCAACATCATCACCGGCTCCGGACAGAGCAAGCCTTTCGCATTCAAATGCTTATCAATTGTGTAATTCATAGTCCCATATCATCTATAAACAGTCAGGCACATAGCAATTCGCTTGCTAGACTTGAGGGTGAAACGGATAACTAACACACCCCATCAATGACCTAATTCACACCGGGGAACCCAGTTCGATGTCTCGGAAATCAGCGCTTATGCCTTACCAACCACCGGATCTTTTTGCTCGCCACGCGCTGGAACTCACCTTCCGCTTGCTGCGCAACAATCGCCCCCAATTGGCGCAAGCCATCAAACAAACCTTGGACGAACTGCAAGACCTTCCTGCGCAACGCCATGAGGGCTTTGCCAGCGAGATGCATCCCAACACCGAAGTTCTCAGCTTTCTTGGCGCACCCAATATTGTACAAATTGTCGCCGCCTTAAATGAGATTGCGCGCGACGCCCTGCGCAAGAAAAATCTCCCCGGCGAACATATGCGCCTGCTCAGCGGACTGATCGAAGACTGGGCGGCGTTGGCTGAGTGGATTCTTAAACACGTCACCCTCGATCATGTTGCCTTTCATTAAACGCTGTTCCTATTAGCCACTTTTTAGGTTGCTTTAATCCCAATTAGGATTAACCTTACTCATAAGCCCTGACCATTTTCGGGCGATTCAGTTGTCACACTGAGCGATTCACATTTTTCAGGTAAGACCATGATTTACGTGTTGCTGGAACGTCATATTGCTGAAGGCATGGAGAGCACTTATGACAGTGCCTCACGCCGTACCCTCCACTCTGCATACAAGGCCCAGGGCTTTATTAACGGCGAAACCCTGCGTGACCTGCAACATCCCAACCGCCGCTACCTGCTGTCCAAATGGCGCTCCGAACATGACTGGAAGCGCTGGTATCACAGCGACGAGCGGCAAATGGCGATGAACTACATCAATCCCACGCTGGTCGAGCCGGAAAAAGTGGTGGTGCTTGAGCACTCCTTCTATCACTTTGTGTAACTGGCGGCTTTGATGACGCGAAGGTGGCCGGTCACTTCCTCGCGGTCGTGATAGAGCTGTTTAAATTGCAGCTCTATTTTTATTCCCAAGGCCGCCAGCTCATCATGCAAACGCCGCTCACACTTGCGCACCTCGATATAACGCTGCTTCATCGGTAACTTGAGGTTAAACACCACCTCGCGACACAAACCCTTGCCCACCCAGCGGCTCACCATTGCCGCCACTCGCGCGGGCTTGTCCACGATATCGCACACCAACCAATCCACCGGCTTTTTGGGTTCGTAGGTAAAACCGTCGGCGAGAATGTGCTTTACCTGGCCGGTTTCCATCAGCGCCGGATCCATGGGGCCGTTATCTATAGCTTCAACGAACATACCGCGTTGCACCAGTTGCCAGGTCCAACCTCCGGGGGCAGCGCCCAGATCCACGGCGCGCATACTGGGCGCCAGGCGCGTGTCCCAATCCACAGCGGGGATAAAGTGATGCCAGGCCTCCTCCAACTTGAGGGTGGCACGGCTGGGCGCAGAGCGCGGCAAGCGCAACCGGGGAATGCCCATGGGCCAAAGGGACGCGTTGCGCTTTTGGCTGACACCCAAAAACGCCTGGGTGCCGCTCAGAAATACCAGGTGCAACTGCCAGGGGCTTTGCGCCTGCTCACGCCCTTTGGCGCGCAGCGCCTTGGCAAAAGGCACAGCAAATTTTTTGGTCAGGTTGGACAATTCTTTGCCCGCATTGGTATCCGGGGTTTCCAGCTGTAGTTCGCTGAATTCGGGCAGCTGCATGGCCTTTGCCAAAAGCGGTGAGAGGCGATCTTCGGGCGACAGGTCTTTTACCAGGCCGGGGCCAACAAACCACTGGCGTGTAAAAATCAAGCGACGAAAATCCAGCTGGCGCATCAACGCCAAGGCACCCTCTGGCTCGTGAGTGATAAACACCACATAAGCCGAGTGCTCACTGGTTTTACCGTAGCCATAGCAACCCGCTTCATTGGCCAGATCATTGATTTCTGAGGCGCATTCTTTTTCAAAACCGGGGCGGCAGTGCAAAAACAAGTGATTCACATCAGGCTACTCAAAATGGTCGGAGGGAGTTTGCTGGTCGGCCTGGCGTCGCGTCAGTTCCTCACGTGTCAGAATGGATACGCTTTCGGATAAAGCATCGAACACAATAACCACCTGACCACGCGCCAACTGGCGCTGCACCTGGGCCACTCTGGTGGCGAGGGGCACTTCGTCCTGGCCGTAGTCAGTGCCGTCGCGGGTAACAAACTCCTCAATCAAACCCTCAAGGGCATCGGGGGATAAATCCTGGTGGGGAATAATCATGGGCACCTGGTCGCGCTTGTGGGTGGGGCGGCTGCGTTATACCCTAGCCGCAATATTTCAAAAAGATAAGGTTAAACACGTGAACAATTATCTGGTACTCACCGTTATCAGCGACGACAAACCCGGCGTGGTCGAACTTCTGGCACGCACCATCAGCCAACATCAGGGCAACTGGTTGGAAAGCCGCATGTCTCACCTGGCTGGCAAATTCGCGGGCATTCTCCAGGTGGCTGTCGCCGCCGAGCAACAGGCTCCACTCACCAGCGCACTTGAAGCCCTCTCTGGCAAGGGCCTGAAAGTCGTTGTCGAGGCCGCCAAAACGCTGGATAAACCCGCCTGCCGCAGCTATCACTTCAGTGTGGTGGGCGCCGACCGGCCAGGTATTGTCTACGAAATTGCCCAGGCGTTTGCGGGGCGCAATATTAACATGGATGAGCTGGAAACCAGCTACTCCAGCATGCCCTGGTCGGGCGAGCCGCTGTTTGAAGCTACGGGTGTTATCGAGGTGCCGGAGGCTGTGGATATGGATGCGCTCTGGGAACAGCTGGATGTGATCGCGGATGAACTGGCGGTGGATATTCGCCTGGAAGAGCCCAAAAACGAAGCCTGATTCACCCAAACTGATACTGGGCTGATATCAGCTGATTAAAAAATCCCGGTGAGCAATTTGCTCACCGGGATTTTTTTAAGCGCGCCAACAACTGAGATCAGATGTTGATGCCCAGAATCTGCACCACACCCACCACAATCAAATAAATAGCCACTACATAGTTCAGCAGCTTGGGTTGTAACAAAATTAAAACACCCGCAATTACCGAAAGAATAGGCACTAACTCAAGATGTACAGTCATGGTTATCTCCATATGCTGAGGGTTGGAAGCAAGAGTGTGCACTGCCAGTGATCATCTTGCAATCTCAGGCGTGAACTGGGTCACTATCGCTGATCAAATTTTTCCAGCTCGATATTAATGGCGTTGGTAGAGATATGCACTTCGTAAAAGGAATAAAGCAGCGAGATCACCAGCAGGATCAAGCTCGCCGCAAACAAGCCTTGGCCAATCTTCAGCCACTGCAAGAGCAGCGCAAACATGGACAGTGTGCAAAACACAAAGGACAAAACACCGAAGGCTTGCATGGCGCGAATAATTGAAAGGCGCTTACGCAAGTTGATAATTTGCCTGCGCACAATTTCCTTGGTTTGGGCACCGTCAGTATTGCTGAGTTGACGAATCACATTGGTGAGCACCACAAAGCGATTGGTGTAGGCGAGCAGCAACAATGAAATAGCCGGAAACAACAGGCTCGGCGTGGTGATGGTCATATCCACAATTAATTCTCCAGCACTTCGCGCCAGTAAATGATTCGGTCGTGGCCACGATATTGGCCAAAGCCGATGTTGGCGGGCGGCAAGGCGGTGTCGTTGTTGTGGTTGCCATCCTGATTCCAGTCGAAGCGTAGCCAAGGTATCTCATCGAGATTGACAAACACAGGAAAGGTTGGACTATTCGCTGGCCGCTGAGCGCCAGGTGCTGAAAAATACAGATTCCCGCTGCCTTGATTAAACAAGATGTGATCAGCCGTAGGCTCGTTCTGCAAATGTTGAAAAATGCCTTGAGTGCTACCACCAGACCAAGAGACTGTTCTATTTGCAGGTGTATCAATTGTTGAGCCTATCGAATCAAACGCAATTTTCTCCAAGGGTATGCGGGTGCAACTGTCAGTTAAAGATGGAGTCCAAAAGCCTGGGCTCGCAGGGTTTGATGGCGTTGAGATCCAATACTCTGTCGCAAAGTTTACCGGTAGATTCACCGTCTCCGGCCCAAAAGCATCATCGAGACGCAGGCGGCCAAAACGCAAAATGCGCGGTGTACCCAGCATTTTTGCCGTACAGGAATTGCTTGCTTCGCAATCACCTGTTGCTTGCGGATTCATATCCAGATCCTGCAAGGGGCGATTAAAGGGGTCTGAGACGCTAAAACCAAACTGCAAATCCTCAAAAGACCCATCCAGTTCCGTAGCGGGCGCTGGTAGTGTCTGGTGTGGCCGACGCACAAAGCTGGCCGCAGTTGTGTTCACATCCCAAACGCCCGCAACCCAAGAACCCGAATCCTCTTGTACGCGCGCGCCCAGATCATTGCCATCGTCGTTATTTTCAGCGTGATAATTGATCGATGCGGTTTCCAAATAACCTGGAGAAGTGTAGTTAACAGTAAGACCATGGCTTAGATTGTGCGCTAGCAACTGGTAAGTAAAAGTCATCGCCGGCTGACTCATATAGCTAAAGCCAGTACAAGCATCCCGCACTTCGTTTTGCCGGGCAGCCTCCACTTCATTTTCCGGTTCAGTGACTCTCACAAAATGGAAATGGTGCGGGTAAAAGCGCCCGATATTAACGGCGGGTGACTTGGGCACATCACCAGCACCTAGATAGCTGCCGCTGGCAACTGCGGCACTGAGCAACACGTTGCCCACCTCACTCCAGGTAATAGCCGTATTTTGAAATTCACCGCCAACACCGGTGGTGGCGAAAGCTTGTGGATTAGTAATTGCGCCTGGCGCGCCGCCAACAGGATAAGCAACGCCGTCTACGCGCAAGATCATTCCCTGAGCGGTACTTTCATTGCCAAAGTTTGGCGTTAAGGCGCTCGCTGGCGGTGCATTACGCGATTGCACCACCACTGTGAAATTTTCTCCCGCCGCCGCAAAGCCCGCAGTTCCATCAATACCCTCTGCATTGGCACCGTTGCGCGCCTGGGTAATCACAAAACTGTGGGGCTTAACCACAAAATCTACGCTCGAGCCTGGCAGGGTTATTGCCGGATCGTTACCCTGAGCGGCAAGCAACAGCTCGCCGTGCAATCTCACTCGCCCTACGTCGGTAAAGCTGAACGGAATTGGGGCGCTACCATTCGCATCAAAATTCAGTATGACGTTATTAAAATTGGAGATGGCACCGCTATTGGCCGCAGCAGTACCACTGGCAATCGCAAAAGTCTGGCCGCCGCTGCACACGCCAGGGTCAAGACACTCGTAAGCCAAACGCACAGGGCGAGAGCCCGTAACCCGCGCCTCGCAAGCACCGGTATCGGTATTGGTTTGCACGGCGCGCACGCTGGCCCCGCTATAGGTCTCGCCCGCAATGGCGCTCGCAGGCAACACAGGTAAATCGTAAAAACGCAAACCCGTGTCCGCAAAACTGATACTGCTGCTACCCGAAGCGACGCCATCAGTCGCGGCCAAGGTTAAGGTCGCCGCCGAGGTTTGTTGTAAATACTTCACAAAAAAGTTTTCTGTTCCGCTGAAGGTATAGGTAGCACCACCCACCCACACACCTGTCGCAGGAACTGTGGACATCTGCACCTGGGTACCTGCCGGAGGCACAATAGGATTGTTGGCACCATCCAGAGCCGTGACAGTAATTGCCTCGGCCTCACAGGTAAGTGCTGTGGGCGCATGTGTCAGTTGATAACCAGCCACGCTGGGCACATCAGCACAATAGTAAAGCCCCCCACCCAGCGTCGGCGTTGGGCCTGCGGGTATGGGCACATAAGAACCGGAGCTGGGCAAACGCCAACGTAAGCGAATCACCGCCTGGCCACCGTTTTCATAAAACTCCATGCGAATCGTGTAGGTTTCACCTGCCTGAAGAGCAACGTTGCCACTGGTATTGGTGGCTGCTGCGTGGTCCGTCCAATTGTTGATGACCAAGACACCATTGACCCAAAGCCGAATACCGTCATCAGAAACTGTTTGGAATTGATAGTTGCCTGTTTCCGGAGCACGCACTAAACCTTCCCAGCGAATAGAAAATTGATTAGCGGCAATACCGGCAACACCGGGAGCGCCAGCAGCCCAATCAAAATCTATTGGGCCATCAATACGTGTCCCGGTGGGCGATCCGCTCAACGACAAATTATTGAAATAGCTGCCCTGAATACCTCCAGCGACAGTCCCGGACGCGCAAAAACTTGCCTCTGAGCAATGGTATAAGCCCGCGCCCAAAGCAGGTAAGGGGCCAGCCGGTATAGGCACAAACACACCACTGCCCGGCGTGCGCCAACGAAGCCTCATTTCAGCAAAGCCGGTGTTTTCGTAAACTTCCAGGCGAATGTTGTAAATCTGCCCGGCAACCAGAGAGACGTTACCGCTGGTATCAACGGTGGAGGAGTGAAGCGTCCAGTTATTAATTACCAGCACATCGTTAACCCACAGCCGCACACCGTCATCGGACACGGTTTGGAACTGATAGGTACCTGTGGAGGTTGTGCGCAACACACCTTCCCAGCGCACCGAAAAATTATCGGCACCTACGCCAGCAACACCGGGAGCGCCAGTGTCCCAATCGAAATTAATGGGGCCATCTACCTGTGTGGCCGTTGCCGATCCCGATAAGGTTTGATTGTTAAAATACTGGCCGACCAAGCCACTCGCCAGGTTATCGCAAACAGGCGCAACCACACCTCGCTCAGCGATAGCAAATTGCCCAAAGGCGGGAACCGCCATGCCTTGAGTGCTGGTTGCGGTGCGCGAACCCGGATTGACATCGCTCCAGCTTCCGCCATCAAGCCGCTGTATTGAAAAGTTTTGCGGATCAGCGCCGCCATCAATATCACCCGCCAAATAATTAAAGGTCACGTCCATACCCGCCATAGCGGCACCACCGCTGGTGATACTCCACCAACGATTCACCGAACGCGCAGGGTCGAGTGCCGAAGAGGCAATTTGTGGATGGTCACCGCTGGATTGGCTGATGCTGGCAATCACGTAACCCGCCGTAGTCACCGAAGGAATAGTAATTAATAAAGGACGATAAGCACTGGCATCACCGATTTCAAAAGTGCGGCCCTGCCAACCAGGCGGCATCCATAAACCCAGGTTGCCCGCCACCCAGCCATTAGTGCGACTGATGCCAGACCAACCACCCGTTTGCGCCACGCGCAAAATTTGATTGCCGGTAATCAACGGGCCATTCACCAACAACAATTGCTCCAGCACGGTGACATCGTTATCGATGACCAGGCCCGCCGTATTGTTCAAGGCCATATTGGTAAAGTTGGTCGCACCGGTAAGTTGCTGTTGGCTGATTCCATTAAAGGTGTGCAAACCACTCCCCGAAGTAAAAGTGCCTGTATTGGTAAAGTTGCCGCGATATTCTTGCGCCGCCGTCGCTGAGTAGGTGCTGTTATTGGTGAAGTTGGCTTGATACTGATGAGCGGAAGAGGCATTGGTGGTGCCGTTGTTAATAAAATTGCCACCGTAAATAACAGACGCGGAATTGTTAAACGTAATGCCCGCATTGACCGTTGTTACACCGGTAACTGTGGGAATACTCCAACTGGTTTGGTTCTTGGTACCAGAACCAGCAAGAGTGAGATTGTGATAATTGATTTCACTCACGCCCATCAACAGGGTTTGTGAACCTGTACCATCGTAGGTAAAAGTACTGGTGCCGGGCGAGATGCGGCCACTGCCCCCCGGGATGGTCATAGCACCCGCGAGAAAAATATTTGCCGGGCCTGATGCTTCGATGCTCGCGCGCGCTGGTGAACCACCGTTGAATACCAAATTGCCATTGATATCCAGCGTGCCGTTGGTGAGCAAAATACGCGAAATTCGATCTTCATTATTGCCACCGTTGAGCGTGACTGAGCCAGCAACGACGGCTGACCCCGCACCTATATTCCATGTCTTGGCAGAAGCAGCTCCCGTGTTGCCGTTGAGCGTCACACCACCCGAACCCACACTCAGTGCCGCGCCTGCATTGTGATTCAGCGATACATCACCGTTCCCCGTTTGCAACTCAACAGATTTTGCCGCCGCCGCTGCGGTAATGGTCACTGTGCGCGCGTCACAGATAATCACATCATCAGCAGCCGTAGGCACAGGCGCACCGGCGGTGCCAAAACACCCACTGGCGCTCCAGGTGCTGGTGGCGTTCCAGTTGCCGTTGGCCACCGCGTAACGCGGACCACCGGGCGTATAGCGAACAATCACAATACCTGAGCCGCCCGCACCACCGTTAAATGCCGAACCCGCACCGGCACCGCCGGATGCACCACCGCCGCCACCACCGGTATTGGCGGTACCATTGCCGCCTGCGCCCCTGCCATTCGGGGCAGAGCCGCCGCCCCCTGCTCCGCCCGCACCCGCGCCACCGGAGGGTGAGCCACCAAAATAGCCACCGCCGCGCCCACCGCCCGCGTAGGTGACCGCAGCGCCGCTAATTGAATTACCGATCCCCGCCCCACCGCTACCGCCGGTGTTGCCTGAGCCATTGCCGCCGCCCGCTGCAGCGCCACCGCCACCGCCCGCAGCGCCTGTTGAGGTGGTGCCACCCGCGCCATCGCCGCCGCTATTGCCCTGCCCTCCTGAGCCATTGCCACCATCGCCAGACAAACGACCGCCACCACCAGAACCACCGGACGAACCGTTGGCCGAGCCCACAGACGCTCCACCACCGCCACCATTGGCGGTAATCGACGCAAAAACAGAATTCCCACCAGCGCCGCCGGAACTGGAACCACCAACACCTGGTGCCCCTCCCGCCCCTACCTGAATGTTGTAAGGCGTTTCTGGAGTCAGTGTCAGGGTGCCGCTGCGCACGCCCCCTGCGCCACCACCGCCGCCGCCACCGACGTTTTCTGAGAAGGATGTACCGATAATTCCACCGCCGCCACCGCCACCGCCAACAACCAAATACTGCACTTCGGTGATGCCTTCCGGGGGGGTGAAGGTGCCGCTGCCACTAGCAAACCTAAGCACCACATCACCACCTACGTTGGTCGTAGTGCAGTTGGTACACTGTGCGACGGCATAAAATGGAAAAAATAAAACCTGGCAAGCAATCAACGCCGCAAGAGCGGCCAAAGGTCTGCCACTGCGCCAAAGGTAGGAGAGTTTTTGCTTATTCATCTTGGGTTTGATCCAGATAGGCACCTACCCTGATGCGTCTGTTTGCCGAGGTCACGCCGGAACCGCAAGTGCCATCGCTGGTGATGGTGTAATAATTGGTTGGCGCATTGGCAGCACAATTGTCGCAACTACACGTAACCGTCACCGTGCAACCGCCCAGGCCAGGCGCCGTGTCAATGGCAGGGCTCAGGTTCATCGCTGCACAGCGAGCACCAACGGCAACGCGATCCGTATCATCGGGAAAAAACAATTGCTGCATCCCCGCTTGAGCGCCGGACTCTGCCGCATAAAACGCCTGGGTGCTTACCAATTCCTGAGCACTGGATAACTGGGTTTGCACACCCATGCGCGATATTGCCAAAGCGAGAAAACCCAGCACTATCACAATAAACAGTGCGAGAGGAATCAGGAATCCCTGTTGGCGGCTGCGAACAACCATTGGTCGCATAAGGCGAATGCTATTCTCAAGGCACATTGCGAATCATCACCTGTTGCTGGAATTCGACAGACTCTCCGCCGCTCACAAAGCTGATGTCAATAAATACCAGGGTGTTGCGGTTTTCACTCCCGGGGCTGAGGCTAAAAGGTGCAGGCGCATTCACTTGTGCCGCCATCAAATCAAAGTTGCCGGTCAAATCGACATTCGCATCTGTACGGTTCAGGTTTGGATAAAAACGCAGCTGATTGGCTGCAACACAAAATGCCTGGGGGTTATCCAGCAAATAAAAGCGCCGATTGATAGAGTTGCGCGCCCAAACTTTTGCCCCACCCAATGTCAGGTTGGTGGCACTGCGACCTGATAAGCCAGCGATGGATTGATTGCCCGAGTAAAGTTCACCCGCCGACATGGCGCCGATGCTTACCCAATTCGCCGAACCAAATTCCACCCCATGAGGTAACACAGCAATACTTGCTGAAGCGGCAGCAGCGTTGGCCACATCAGGCACAGGGCTGGAGTAGATGCCGCCCCCGGCAATTGGCATAAAACGCACGCAATTGCCGCCGTTGGTAATTTGCACGCTGTAGGGCAAGGCGCCGCGCAGTTGGCGATTCATACGTTCCAGCGCGACACGACCGGTGTTCACAAGCAGTGCGCGGGTACGGGTGGCTTCGTAATTTTGGGTAGATGACACCACAAATTGGGCGCCCATCACGGCGAGAATGGACAACACCACCAGCACCACAATCAATTCGATCAGGGTAAAACCCCGATGCCCGGCACCGCTTTTTTGCAAACCAAGCGCGCGCATTAAAAGTTGTACCTGTAAGCAGAGAGTGCCAGCGACTGGCCATCGGGAGCAGTCACTGTCACGGTGATAAGTTTGCGATTACCCTCGTTGGATACGCTGACTTCACGTTGGTAAATGGTATAGGGATCATCTTCAAATTCATTAAAGTCGCTGACATTGTTTAAACGAGCAGGATCGACACCACCCGTACAGGGGTTGCATGCGGGCACACCACCCGTTGGCGTGGCCTCATCGTACTTAAGAGCAATCACCTCGTCCAAGCGCGATTGAGCCGCTTCCAATAAACGCAGGCGAATAATCGGGTCGACGTTCGACCTCGCAGATTGGGTATAAACGGACAGGAGTGCGCCCAGGGCGATGCTGACCACCACAATAAACACAATCATTTCCAACAGGCTCACGCCCTGTTGATTATGTAGTGTGCGGCTAGTAGTGCGCATAGCCGCTGTCCTCCACAGTGACAGTTGCTGATACGCCAGCGTTGTTGGTCAAGGTGATATCGGCTCCGGTGGTGCGCCCGAGACGATCGTAGGAAAAATTGCTAGCAGTCAAGGTAACGCCGTTTAGTGTTAATGGATAACCCACCAAAGGGTTGCCCGCTTCTGTAACGCTAATCTGGCTGCCTGCCGTAGCCAATTGGATATCCGTGCCACGAGCCATGGCTGCCTGCTGCGCAAAAAACAAAGCCGCGACAAGACTGTCGCGGCCTGCTTGAACACTCGCCGTGTTTACACTATCAACACGAGACATTAACGTAACTGAGAGTATGCCGATCAAAACTATGACGGCAATTAATTCAAGTAACGTAAATCCTCGATGCTGATGATACATAGTATTAACATGATACCGACTTATCAGTTGGCCACACCATAAGCAACGAATGTGGCAGTAGCCGCACTATCAGCAACACTGCTCACTATACAGCTTGAGGAACCGCCCTCTGTACCAACACCGCCACCATCTAACGCAGTACCTGTACCTGCAGTAATTGTAAATTCCAGGGTATCCAGTGGAGGAGTGAGCAAAGCAGCAACGGCCTCACAAGTAGCAACTGCAATAGGGGTTGGTGCACCTTGAATACCTGCGTCTGTCGCAATATTAGCAGCATGGTTCAAGGCAGAAGCACTACTCAAGCCTCCTGCAATACCATCAACAGCCGCTTGACGTGCCGCATCCGACAAATCCACAAACCTTGGCAAAGCCGTCGCCGCCAGGATCCCCAAAATCACAATCACCGCAATCAATTCAATCAAGGTAAAACCGGATTGTTGTTTCATAATCAAGCTCCGAACAGGGTTAGACAAACACGTTATTGACATATTTCCGACTGGCGACACTCAAGGCACTTCGCGCAGCACCAAAACCATCCCTGCCTGGCTTTGAACCGCTAGGGCCAGCACCAGAAATTTGACACATTACTGACTCCACTATAGTTGAATTCAAGACATGTGCCAGTTTTACAACATAAAAACTAACTATCCACGGGGCTTTTTATAGCCTTAGAGCCGGTAAGTAATTACCGGTAGTTAAGCATCAACTGACCGGTTTGGGTGGCGTAATCAAAGGCGTAAAGCGTCCGCTCCCCCACCAGCATTTCGTAGCGGCACACCTCACCAAATC
>CBFGWO010000058.1:0-19711 GCA_965652595.1 uncultured Cellvibrio sp.
ATGCGTTTTCAGAGGTAACACCCCACACCCGCTCCCCTGGCACAATCTAAAAACCCATCAACCCAGCTCCGTATTCCGCTACGCGATCAAGCAATACCAACTCCTCTGCCGTGCGCTCCGGCGCAGCACGCAGGGCTGCAAGGCGCTGTTGGAACTCATCCCACACAATGCCCGCCCCCGCCGCCGGATCGGTCAAGCGCTGGCGGCGAAACGCCTCCCAACGGGATTTCTCCTCGGCAGACAAAGTCTGGGGGAAGTGGCGCGCACGGTAGCGGAACAACAGCTCCGGCAGGCGCGGATCGCGGAATTTGAAGGCCTCCCGCGCCAAGGCCTCGGGACTAAGGCTACGGGCCTGAATCAGCAATCGCTTGTCTTGGTCATCAAAAAAACCCGCGTACAGCTGCTGTTCCGGATCGCTCGACTCGGCAAAGGCCGACTCGCTATAAAGCTGGTACAAACGCTCCCGCAGCCGCTGGCGCTCTGCAGAACTCAGGTTGTGCAGCAGCTGCCAATGGCTCTCAGCGCTGGCGCGATCCAACCCCAAACGTTCACCCGTCGCCGCATCCAGCATGGCCACCGGCAGCAACATGGGGCTCTTATTAAGGTGAACCTCTTTCAGCGCCAGGCGGGTTTCACCCTCGGCCAGATCTTCGCTGCGGGTATAGAGGCGGCGGCGCATTTCCTCTACCGGCAGATCGAGTAAATCGCGCGGATCGGTGGCCAGGTTAAAGGCAATAACACTGTTCTTGTTACTGGGATGGTAGGCCAGAGGCACCACCAGAGCGGCGTTGCCGTTTTCGCTCGGAAAGCGGGAAGAAATGTGCAACAGCGGCTTAAGGCCGTCCAGATCAATCAGGCTGCCAACAAAGCGTTTGTCGCGCAGCTTGTAGGCGTAATCGTAGAGTTTTGGCTGGCGCGACCTGACCAGACGCGCCACGGCGATAGTGGCATAGACATCCGAAAGCGCGTCGTGAGCAAATTCATGGTTGAGGTTGTTGGCGCGGGTGAGCATTTCCAGTTTGAAGCAGGGGCGACCGTCCTCGTAGTTGGGCCATTCGATGCCCTCGGGGCGCAGCGCGCGGGTCATGCGCAGCATATCGATAATGTCCCAGCGGGAATTGCCGTTGCGCCACTCCCGCTCATAGGGATCATGGAGATTGCGGTAGAGGGCGTAGCGCGTGACCTCGTCATCAAAGCGAATGGAGTTGTAGCCTACGCCACAAGTGCCGGGAGCGCCCAGTTCGGCCAACAGGGTGGCCACAAATTCCGGCTCAGGCAAACCCTCTGCCAGGGCTTTTTGCGGGCTAAGCCCAGTGACCAGGCAGGCCTCGGGCTTGGGCAAAAAATCATCCGTCGGCTGGCAGTAGATCATCAAAGGCTCACCGATGATATTCAGCTGCTCGTCGGTGCGCACACCGGCAAATTGCGAGGGGCGGTCGCGGGCGGGCACTTCGCCCCAGGTTTCATAGTCGTGCCAATAGAGACTGTTGGCCATGGTTCTTATCCTTTGGTCGCTGGCCGAAGGTTAACATCCCCTTAACAAATTGAAATATACTTGCCGGCCTTTTATCGAACTTATTCGCTGATTTCCATCTGTGTAACGAGACAACCACATGAGCCAGGTCGACGAACTTTTTGTCAACAATGCCCGCTGGGCGGAAACTATCAAAACCGAAAACCCGGATTTCTTCGCTACCCTCTCCAAGCAACAAGCCCCCGAATACCTGTGGATCGGCTGTTCCGACAGTCGTGTACCTGCCAACGAGATTGTTGGCCTTTTACCCGGCGAACTTTTTGTGCACCGCAACGTGGCCAACGTGGTAATTCACACCGATCTCAATTGTTTATCGGTAATGCAATTCGCGGTGGAGTATCTCAAGGTCAAACACATTATTGTCACCGGCCACTACAACTGCGGCGGTGTGAAAGCGGCCATGGAGAACCGCCAATTTGGCTTGGTGGATTATTGGGTGCGCAGTATTCGCGATGTCTACTTCAAGCACCAGGACTTGATGGATCTGATCGAAGATGAAACCGCACGAGTCAATCATCTGTGCGAGCTGAACGTGACGGAACAGGTGGCCCACGTCACCCACACGAATATCGTGCAAAATGCGTGGAAACGCGGCCAGGAGCTGAGTGTGCACGGCTGGATCTACGGCCTTCAGGATGGCATTTTACGCAAGCTGATGGAGCCCATCTCCAGTATTGAACAGATTCCCGAGCAATATCGCCTTTACTGATCAAGAATCCCACCCTGATAAATAAATTAAATGCGATCAGCTGGGCCTGGTTGGTTAAGCTACCCCTCCCCTGGCCGCTACGAGTAGCTCATGCTTAGCTTGCTGATCGCATTTTTTTGTTTATCCATTCTGGTGTCTTTTATCTGTTCGCTGTGGGAATCTGTTTTGCTGAGCATTACACCCACCTACGCGCAAATCAAACTGCAGGAAGGCTCGCCACTTGGCCGCCAACTGCAAATTTTCAAAGCCAACATTGATCAACCGCTGGCGGCGATACTCACGCTCAACACCATTGCCCACACTGTGGGTGCCATAGGCGTGGGCGAACAAGCGGTAAAAATCTGGCACGACAGCAATCCGCTGATTACCGGCCTGCTGGTTCCCGTTTTGATGACCTTGGCAATTCTGGTGCTATCTGAAATTGTGCCCAAGACTATCGGCGCCAATAATTGGCAAAGCCTGGCGCCCTTTACTGTTTACAGTTTGCGCATTGTCATCACGCTGATCTATCCACTGGTATGGATGTGTCAGCTGATTACCAAGTCATTGCGTAAGGACGCGTCCAAAAGTATTTTTTCCCGCTCGGATTTTGTTGCCCTGGCAGAAATCGGCAGCGAAGAAGGCGTTATCGACCAATCTGAATCAACCATTATTCGCAACCTGCTGCGCTTCAAGGCGATGCGTGCACGCGACATAATGACACCTCGCGTCGTACTCGAAATGGCGCCGGAAGATCTCAACCTGAGAGAAGTGTACGAATCCAGCCACAAACCCAGTTTTTCCCGCATTCCTGTGTACCTGAATTCCAAAGATCACATCAGCGGCTATATGCTGAAGGATGAATTGCTCTCGGAATTAATTCAGGGCAATGATCAAAAGAAAGTCAGTGAAATAAAAAGGGATATCATGGCCGTACATGAATCCTGTCCTGTGCCAGACCTCTTTCAGCAACTGACGGAAAAACGAGAGCAAATATCACTGGTCGTTGACGAATATGGCGGAGTATCCGGCATAGTGACTACGGAAGATATTGTCGAGAGTTTACTCGGCATAGAAATTGTTGATGAGTCAGACAACATCGACGACATGCAACAACTGGCACGCAAGCTCTGGGAAAAAAAGGCCAAACAATACGGATTTTCTCTCAACGAAAGCCCGACGGATCAGCCCTCCGAAGACGTTAAAAATAGCTGATCGGTTTTTGCCGCCATCACAAAATCATTGCGGTGCAAGCCTTTGATTTTGTGCGTCCACCAGCACACAGTGACCCTGCCCCACTCGGTCAATATCGCCGGGTGGTGGTTGGCGGCTTCGGCCAGTTCACCCAGCGCCTGGGTAAACGTCAAGGCCTGCGCGAAATCGCGAAACCTGTATTGTTTCTGCAATTGTGGAATCTGCCCGGCTTCGCCCTCTGACCTGGGTTCATCCACGACTTCAATAGACCAACCCGGCAGTTCAGAGAGCAGTTGCTGCGCCTCCTCAGGTTGTACAGTCGGAGCACCCAGCCTGCATGCCTCACAGATTTCGTTGGCCAAATTCATCTTTTTCTCCTCAAGATTTCCCGAACAAACCACCCGCTTAACCTATACTTGCCAGCAGGCATCTTCAACCGGGTAACCATGAACAAGGAATCGCTTCCCCCCATTGCAGCTCGCTTTGTGCGCCGCCTCTGGTTGTGCGCACTGGTGACACTGCTTGTTCCCCCACTGCTCACTGAGTTGCTACTTCGCCAGCAGCAACACCACCACCAGGAACTGCAACAGCGATTGACGCTGGGGTTGGTGCGCGAGCTGGGCACAAGCCTTGAGTACGAACTGGCCGCCGCCTTCCAACCCAGCAATGGCCTGGCAAGTTATGTAGCAGCCAGCCAAGGTAAGCCTGACCCGGGCATTATGGAGCCCTGGCTAGTCCCCCTTACCAATACTGATCGTCATCTGCGGAACGTCGCCATAGCACCTGGCAACACCGTAACCTACGTTTACCCGCTGGCGGGTAACGAAAGCGCTATCGGCTTGCACTACCCGCGCAACAAGGATCAGTGGCCCGAGATAGAGCGAATTATTCTGGGGCGAAGACCCATGCTGACCGGCCCACTGCCACTGGTGCAAGGCGGTCAGGGGTTGATTTATCGCGTACCGGTATACCTCAACCAGCATTACTGGGGCATTGTGAGTACAGTTATCAACGCCGACACGCTTTTTGCCAAAATACAGGCCAGCGCCGAGTTGGGTGGGTTGAGGTGGGCGTTGATCGAGGGGCACGACAACCCCCGCTATTGGCGGCTGTTGTGGGGAGATGCGGCTCTGCTGAAAACCCCTCAGCTAAGCATGGCGCTCAATGTTCCCGGGAGGGATTGGCGGCTCCATGTCGCCACCAACCACAGCGCGCCAACCAGTCAATGGCCGTGGCGACTCGCCGCCTGGTTGGCGGGCCTGTTCTGTGCAAGCCTGGTTCTGCGTTTGCGCCGGAATTGACATGGCTATTACATCCACAATAAAAAAACGGCGCCTTGGCGCCGTTTTTGTTAAGCGAAATCAAATCGCGGATCAACTCAGATTGAGCACACCCTCTTCGATTTTTGCCTTCCAGATTTGTGGGCCAGTGGTGTGCACTGATTCGCCACGCGAATCCACCGCCACCGTGACCGGCATATCTTTCACTTCAAATTCGTAAATGGCTTCCATACCCAATTCCGGGAAGCCCAGTACCTTTGACGACTTGATTGCCTGTGCCACCAAATAAGCTGCACCGCCCACCGCCATCAAATACACGGATTTATTATCGCGAATGGCTTCAATCGCCGCCGGGCCGCGCTCGGACTTGCCGATCATTCCCAGAAGACCAGTTTGCTCCAACATGGTGCGGGTAAACTTGTCCATACGTGTAGCGGTGGTGGGGCCAGCTGGGCCAACCACTTCATCGCGCACCGGATCAACCGGGCCAACGTAGTAGATAAAGCGGCCTGTTAAGTCCACCGGCAGGGCTTCACCTTTGGCAAGCAGGTCGGTCATTTTTTTGTGGGCGGCATCGCGGCCGGTCAGCATTTTGCCAGAGAGCAAAATAGTTTCGCCGGTTTTCCACTCGAGCACATCAGCGGGCGTAACCTTATCGAGATTCACGCGGCGCACGCTGTCGCCCACCTCCCAGGTGATGTCGGGGTAATCGTCGAGCGACGGCGGTGTTTGGAATGCAGGACCCGAACCGTCCAAGACAAAATGCGCGTGGCGCGTGGCGGCGCAGTTGGGAATAATCGCAACCGCTTTGTTGGCCGCGTGCGTGGGGTAGTCTTTGACTTTGATATCCACCACCGTGGTGAGGCCACCAAGCCCCTGGGCACCAATGCCCAGACGGTTCACTTTATCGTAGAGTTCAATACGCAACTCTTCCGCGCGATTATTCGCGCCCTTTGCTTGCAACTCTTGAATATCCACAGGGTCCAGCAGCGCCTCTTTGGCCAGCAGCATGGCTTTTTCTGCGGTGCCGCCAATACCTATACCCAGCATACCCGGTGGGCACCAACCCGCGCCCATTTCCGGCACCACTTTTAGCACCCAATCCACCACTGAATCGGATGGGTTGAGCATGGCGAATTTGGTTTTGGCTTCGCTGCCACCGCCTTTTGCAGCCACATGAATATCGACGGTGTTGCCTGGCACTATGTTGTAGTGAATGATTGCGGGGGTGTTGTCGCCGGTGTTTTTGCGCGCACCATCCGGGTCGGCAAGAATCGAAGCACGCAGCACATTGTCGGGGTGGTTGTAAGCGCGGCGCACACCTTCATTAATCATATCGGTGAGGCTCATCTGCGCGTCCCAGTGCACATCCATTCCCACAGTCACAAACACAGTCACAATTCCCGTGTCCTGACAAATAGGGCGATGACCCATGGCGCACATGCGCGAGTTAATCAGAATTTGTGCCATAGCATCCTTGGCCGCTTTGTTTTGCTCGCGCAAATAGGCTTTGTGGATAGCCTGGATAAAATCTACCGGGTGGTAGTAGGAAATAAATTGCAGCGCATCGGCAACGCTGTCAATCACATCTTGTTGGCGAATCACGGTAGGCATGAAGACTTCTCGAATTAAGGGGGATAGACAGCACTATCCCCAACGGCTATCAACCGGCAGGCACCAGCCCCAGTTGTTGTTTGATTTGTAGCAGGTCGCGATTAAGGGTGCGACGGTAGGCATCAATGGCAGCTATGGCTTCTTCATTGGTGCGAACCTTTTGCTCCAGCGTGCGCAAGCTGGCGAGCTGGGCCTCGGTGCGATCGAGCTGCTCGGTAAGATCCTGCAAGCGTTTGCGCTGCTCGGCCAAACCGGTCACAGCACTGTCAATTTTGGCCACCGCCGAATCCACCGAGGCTTTGCTGGCCGTGATTTGGTTTTGCACTCCAGCTGCGGTAGTTTTGG
Source organism: uncultured Cellvibrio sp. (assembly GCA_965652595.1). GTDB lineage: Bacteria > Pseudomonadota > Gammaproteobacteria > Pseudomonadales > Cellvibrionaceae > Cellvibrio. The sequence continues at coordinate 6,656 of CBFGWO010000058.1, forward strand.
CATCGCTCGCCGTCTTTTTCACCGCCGCCAGGTCTTTGGTCAATCCGTTAATTTTTTCGGTATTGCCCGCAATGGCTTTGCGATTAATATCGTTGGAAACACCCCAAAGTTTGCGTATTTCCGAATCGGCCCATTTGAGCTTGGCATCCACCTGGGTCAGGGACTGACTGGACTCATCCGAGGTAATGCTCAAGCGATTTTCCAATTCGGTAATGCGCGCATCCGCACTGCTGAGTTGTTTTTGCGACTCCATCAGCTGCCACCCGAAATAACCCGCCACGCCGCCAGCCCCCAAGGCTATCAGAAGCGCGAAAATCGCCAGGCCGTTGCCGCCGGACTTTACCACTTGAACCTCAGGCTCACGCCTTGGGCGTTCACGCTCTGGCGGCGGAGAACGACGCGCCGGAGGTTCGTCGCGCTCGCTAATCGATGCGGAAGATGAAGATAAGGTAGGCTCTCGGCGTTCCATAGGCTGTTTCACCTGGGGTTTGTGGACTTGGGCGGCATTCTATAGCAGCACCTCTGGCAAAAGAAGGCGAGCTATCAGACAAAGATCACGGCAAAAGCGCCTGCCAGAAACAACAAATCAGGCCGCAGCCTGATTTGTTGTTTCCTTCAACGCGCTAAATTGCTGCAATTAACCCGCGTAGTTGGCGTTGACGAAATCCCAGTTCACCAGCGACCAGAAGGCGCCAATGTAGTTGGGGCGGGAATTGCGGTAGTCGATGTAGTAGGCGTGCTCCCACAGATCCAGCGTCAGGATCGGCGTGACGCTGGCGTCGGTCAGCGGGGTAGCCGCATTGCTGGTGTTAACGATGGCGACAGAACCATCGGCTTTTTTCACCAACCAGGTCCAGCTGGAACCAAAGTTGTTGATGGCTGAATTAGTGAAGTCCTCTTTGAACTTGTCGAAAGAGCCAAAAGCCTTGTTGATAGCGTCAGCCACGGTGCCAGTAGGTGCACCACCGCCATTGGGGCTCAGGCAGTTCCAGTAGAAGGTGTGGTTCCAGATTTGCGCCGCGTTGTTAAACACGGGGCCAGAAGAAGTCTTGATCACATCTTCCAGGCTTTTGCCTTCGAATTCGGTACCGGGAACCAGGGTGTTCAGTTTGTCCACATAGGCTTTGTGGTGTTTACCGTGGTGGTAGTCCAGGGTTTCGGCAGAAATGTGGGGCGCCAATGCGTCTTTGGCGTAGGGCAGAGCGGGGAGTTCAAAAGCCATCTTACTTCTCCTGATTGTTCACGGTTGATACGGGATCTTGTGCGGGCAGCCAGCGGCCAGCCTTGAGGGGTAAACGCAAGCGGCCCCGAAGGGCCGCCAGTGTAACTCACTTTGGAGTCGCTTTGGGCTATGCACCGCCCGGGTGCAAAGCCCAAGGGATGCCTGGGGGCAATTACATCATGCCGCCCATACCACCCATGCCGCCCATGCCACCCATGTCCGGCGCGGCAGGTTTATCTTCCGGCAAGTCAGCCACCATGGCTTCGGTGGTAATCATCAAGCCAGCAATAGAACCTGCGGCTTGCAGTGCGGTACGGGTCACTTTAGCGGGATCGAGGATACCCATCTCCAACATATCCCCGTACTCACCAGTGGCAGCATTGAAACCGAAGTTGCCAGTGCCTTTTTTGACCTTATCCGCGACAACCGAGGGCTCTTCACCAGCGTTGGCCACGATCTGGCGCAGAGGCGCTTCCATAGCACGGCGGGCGATGCTTATACCCGCGTTCTGGTCTTCGTTGTCGCCCTTGAGATCTTTAATAGCCTCTACAGCGCGAATCAGCGCAGTACCACCGCCGGGAACCACGCCCTCTTCTACTGCTGCACGGGTAGCGTGCAGCGCGTCTTCCACACGCGCCTTCTTCTCTTTCATTTCGATTTCAGTGGCGGCGCCCACTTTGATCACCGCAACACCGCCGGCCAACTTGGCTACGCGCTCTTGCAGTTTTTCGCGATCGTAATCAGAAGTGGTTTCTTCGATTTGAGTACGGATTTGCTGTACGCGCGCTTTGATTTCTTCGGGCTTGCCTGCACCATCGACAATCACGGTGTTTTCCTTGTTCATGGTCACGCGCTTGGCGGTGCCCAGGTGCTCCAGGGTTGCGCCTTCCAGATCCAGGCCCACTTCTTCAGAGATCACGGTAGCGCCTGTCAGCACAGCGATGTCTTGCAGCATGGCTTTACGGCGGTCGCCGAAGCCAGGGGCTTTACAAGCAGCCACTTTCACGATGCCGCGAATGTTGTTAACAACAAGCGTAGCCAGTGCTTCACCTTCCACGTCTTCGGCAACAATCACCAGCGGCTTGCCAGACTTGGCCACGCCTTCGAGCACCGGCAGGAGTTCGCGAATGTTGGAGATTTTTTTGTCAACCAGCAGGATATAGGGATTGTCCTGCTCAACGCTCATGCTGTCCTGGTTGTTGATGAAGTAAGGAGAGAGATAGCCACGGTCGAACTGCATACCTTCTACCACGTCCAGCTCGTTATCCAGGCTGGTGCCCTCTTCCACGGTGATCACGCCTTCTTTGCCCACTTTTTCCATGGCTTCGGCAATCAGAGTACCCACAGAGGTATCGCTGTTGGCAGAGATGGTGCCCACTTGAGAGATGGATTTGCTGTCAGTACAAGGCTGGGCAATGGATTTAACGTGAGCAACAGCAGCGATAATCGCTTTGTCGATACCACGCTTCAGATCCATCGGGTTCATACCAGCGGCAACAGACTTAAGTCCTTCGTTCACAATCGCTTGGGCCAGTACAGTAGCCGTGGTGGTGCCGTCACCGGCATCGTCAGAGGCGCGTGAGGCAACTTCTTTCACCATTTGCGCGCCCATGTTTTCGAACTTGTCTTTGAGGGTGATTTCTTTAGCAACAGACACACCGTCTTTGGTCACGGTGGGAGCACCGAAGGATTTCTCCAGTACCACGTTGCGACCTTTAGGGCCCAGGGTTGCTTTGACCGCATCGGCCAGGATATTTACGCCAACTACCATACGTTGACGAGCGCTATCACCAAATTTGACTTCTTTAGCTGCCATTTTCCAATTCCTTCACATTCGTTACATATTGGGTTAAGGGGATGAGGTGCGGGATTAGACCAGCACAGCCTTGATATCGCTTTCGTTGAGGATGACCAGCTCTTCGCCATCAACCTCAATGGTGTCGCTACCGGCATACTTACCGAACACCACTATGTCACCTACTTTGACGTCCAGCGGACGAAGTTCACCGTTTTGCAGAACCCGACCGTTGCCCACTGCCAGGACTTCACCCTGATTGGGCTTTTCCTTGGCTGAACCCGGCAGCACGATTCCGCCTGCGGTTTTGGTTTCTTCTTCTTTACGGCGTACCACAACACGGTCATGTAGAGGACGAATTTTCATGAGCTTATTTCTCCAACAAGCAGTTAAACGGAAAAAAGCGGGGCAAGCCCCAGGTGATTGCCTATATGGCGCCGCCCACAGGGGTTTCAAGGGGCGCCGCCAGCAGCTGCCCCCAAGGGCAGCCGCGAAAGCCGTGAGCCCTATCTGGGGCCGGGAGAGGGGATTTCAACAGTGAAGGGAAAAAATCTTTTAATTCAAGGCTTGGGATTGCCGTTGTCTGGATCGCGCTTGCTTTCGGCTGGTTTGACGTCAAGCACCTCGCCCTCCAGCACGCGACCCGAGGAAGGCCTGTGCGTCTCCGACACCACCTCACCTTCGTAAACCCGCCCGTGATAGTAGGTGCGGGTGTGCACCCTTCCCGCCCACCGTTTCAGCAACAGACGCCGCAGGGGCGGAATTAACAGCAAAAAACCTATTAGATCCGATGCAATACCGGGGATGATCAGCAAAATGCCCGCCAGGGCCAGGAGCACACCATTACCCAAGGCCTCTGCCGGAGGCTCGCCCCGGGCCATGGACTCCCGCGCCTGCGTCAGGGTTAAAGCGCCCTGCATACGCACCAAGGCAATACCCAAAATGCCCGCTAACACCAGCCAGACAATGGTGTTAAGTGCACCTATCTGGCTGCCGATACGGATCAGCAGGAAGATTTCAAACAGGGGAATAATGACAAACAGCAGCAACAACAAGCGCATGGATCAGCGTCTCTGAGAGCAGTAGGCCCGGCAGTTTACCACTTATAACTCACCCCCACCGTCATGCGCTTGTCCACCGCCTGACGGCCTGGCTGGGGCTGGTTGTCCCGGTTGTGATCAAATTTCAACTCTGAGTGAATGCGCCCAATAATCATGGCGCTCAGCCCTGTGGTGCTCTTCCAAAACCACTTATCGCTGTCATTCATGGATTGGGTAAATTCATTGTTGTGAAAAAAGCCTATGCCCCAAGGCAAGGTGTAGCGCAAATCTGCCCCCAGCTGCCCGGCCGAATAGCTATCACTGGGATCAAAGCCCTGCTGAATCACCGTCGGCTCCATATACTGCTCATCAAAAAAGGCCAAACCAGCCTTGATCGACAGCGCCGAGGCCTGGCTTTCCCAAAACTGGTAACCCGTACCCGAGGCCAAGCTGGTATAGCTGTCCAAACCCCGCTGCTCCTCTTTACCCAGGGTCAGATTGTTAAACCAAAACCAGCGCTCGCGGAAAAACCAGTCGATGGTGTAGCGGCCTTGCCATTTCAAGCTGGGAGGACTATGCCACCAGGAAATCTCGGCAAATTCGCCGCGCAATGTGTGTCGCCAGTCACCGCGCCGTGCAATAAATTCCCCTTGAATATTCCACTCATCGCGCACTTCATTGCCCCTGGCATAAGCCCCGGACAAGCCCAAACGCCCCTGGTGCGAAAATTTTTGTTCGACAAAATCATCGAAGGGTGTCATCACCTTAATCGACAAGAGCGACACACGATTGAGGCTGTGGCGAGCGCCACAGTAATAAACCAGGTTCTCCTGCTCCATGGATTCGACGATACAAGGTAAGTCGTTGCCATTTATCTTGAGCGGCTTGCTACTGAACAGATTGCTGATCTTGTGCTTATGAATGCGCTGCTCGCCAAAATTGGCGGAGCGCCAGACCAAATGATCACCATCAATGCGCACCAGTTCGCCCATCAGGCGATCGCCATTGGATAGCTCGATATAACCAGCTTGGAGAGGCAAGGAAGTCAACAGTAAAAAATAAAGCAGAAAATATTTCACGCAGAACCCATAAAAAATAAGCAAGGGTCATTACAAAGGCCAAAGGCTGGCGTGGCAAGGCTAAAAATGTTAATTAAGGTTAGTCTTCACTCTCACGTCACCACACACTTTAACGCCGCGCGCAAAAACGAATGAGGCAGGCATGCTGCAAGACAACCCTAGAGCCGCCGTTTTTTTGGCTTTATCGCAAATCCCCAGAGGCAGGGTCGTGACCTATGGCGGCCTCGCCCGGCTTGCTGGTTTGCCGGGCAAAGCACGCCTGGCAGGCCGCTGTTTGAAGGAGTTGCCAGAGGATACCCAACTGCCCTGGCATCGAGTGGTTAATGCGCAAGGGAAGCTTTCTCTCCCGCCAGATTCACCCGGATTTACCGAGCAGGAGCGGCGTCTGTGCGCCGAAGGCGTCCAGTGTGTGAAAGGCAAACTTTCCCTCAAACACTATCAGTGGCCGGATTGATCTGCCGCTCGATCGCGCATCATGCGCGCAATCAACAAAAGCAGTAATAACCCGGGAATGACCATCAGCGCGGTTATCAGGAAAAACAGCGCCCAGTTGCCGCCAAGAAAATCCACCATCACACCGCTGGAAGATGCCAAGAGCGTACGACCAAGAGTACCCAATGCAGCAAGCAAGGCATACTGGGTGCCCGAGAAAGTTTTACCCGTCAGCCAGGTTAGAAAAGACACAAAAGCCACAGACGAAAAAGCTGCGCAAAAATTATCGACCAGTATGGCCGCTAAAAATAATTTTTCGCTAGGGCCCACCAAAGCAATCCAGGAGAACATCAGATTACTGGCTGCCATGGCAATGCCGCCAATAAACAAGCCCTTAACAATACCGTAGCGAATATTGATACGACTGCCCACCAGGGTAAACAAAATCGTGAGGCCAAAGCCAACCAATTTTGAATAGTGCGCAATCTGTTCGTTGCTGAACCCCACTTCGCGATAAAACACAATCGACATCCGCCCAAGAAAGGCTTCGCCAATTTTAAACAGGAACACAAACAGCAAAACCGCCAAAGCGAGTTGCCAACCGTTACGACGAAAGAACTCGGCAAAGGGCTCGATTAGCGTAACGCTAAACCAGACCGCAAGCCGCGCGCTGCGACTGCTGCCAACGTGCAACAGGTGCGCGTAGCGCGCTTCGGCTTCTTGCTGCATGGCTTCGCGATCAGTTTTGGGTTCGGGCACCAGCAGCGTGAATACCATCATTAACCCCATGATGGCGGCCATCCACAAGTAAACACCCGACCAACCCACGGCTTCGGCGTTGGCGAAGGCGAGATAACCCGGCAGGGAAAAGCCTGTCCACCAACCGATAATAGCCATAGCCGAGGCCGCGGGTACGCGCCCTGCGTCCTTGCCAATCGTTTCGATACGGTAGGCGTCTATGGCGATATCCTGAGACGCACCGCAAGCTGCCACGATTAACGCTAACGCGACCGTCCAGCGCAGGTTAGCCGCAGGGTCAGTTACCGCCATTAGCAAAATGGCGATCAACATCAAACCTTGCAGGCTGACAATCCAACTGCGCCTATGGCCCAACCAATCATGCAGTCGAGGAATGCGCAATCGATCCACCAGTGGCGCCCACAAAAAACAAATTGCATAGAGCCCAAAAACCGCTCCCATGCCTGCGATGGACGCGCGCGACAAGCCCGCATCCGTAAGCCAGCCACTCAGGTTGGAGCCAATCAAGACAAAAGGGAAACCGGACGAGCAGCCCAACAAAAAAATATAGAGCAGGCGTATATCGCGATAATTTTCCGGGATAAGCGACCAGCCGGTGCGCTGCGGCAGGCTAGTCACGGAAATTGATGTACTGCAACGGCAGCTCCAAATTAGCGGCGCGCAGCATGGCGATGCACTCTTGCAAATCGTCGCGCTTTTTGCCGGTAATACGCACCTGATCGCCCTGAATGCTCGCCTGGACTTTCATTTTTGTGTCTTTGATAAGCCCCACAATTTTCTTGGCAAGTTCTTTATCCACACCGGTGCGCACCAGTATGTCTTGCTTCACCTGCTTACCCGAGGTCTTCACGTCCTTGACCTCAAGGCAGGCAATATCAATACCGTTTTTGTGCAGGTTGCTCCTCAGCACATCACGCATCTGCTCAAGCTGAAATTCCACATCAGCGGTGAGGGTGATTTCAAAGTCCTTGCGCTCAAACTTGGCGTCTACACCTTTAAAGTCATAGCGATTGGTGATCAGGCGCTGGCACTGATCTACCGTATTGGTAAGCACATGTTTGTCAACTTCAGAAACCACATCAAAGGAAGGCATGCAAGACCTCGACTAAACCAGTAACAGAGACACTACCGCCAGGGCACACAACCAGAGCCACAGAGCGCGGGTATTTAAACCGAGGGCGGAGTTTATCAAAAGCAAACCATCATCGGGCACAAGATCCTTGTCGCTGGAGCCCAAGGCGCCGCGCAGGCTGCGCGCCAACACCAGCGCCGATCCGCAGCGGGCGTTAAAACAATCGCGTTTGATACTGGCAGCGCAGGTATCAAAGTTGCCCACCAGCGCCCAACTAAAGCCCAGGAGTCGCACCGCTGGCCACTCAATCAACCATAACCAGCGACGCGGCCATTCACCCACTGGGCTGCGCTCAGCCGCCATAAGGCTGAGTCGATAGACCAACGCCAGCGCCGGGCCACCGACCAAAAACCAAAAAAGCACAGCAAAAAGCCGCTCAAAACTACGGTAGGCGATGATTTCCAACGCCTGCAAATGCAGCGCCTGCCAATCACGCACGTCGGGTGACAACTCCAGGGAAGCGCCACCGCGCAACGCATCCACCCACTGGCTGGCAGCCACATTGTCCCCGCGCTCATAAAGCTCGCGATAATGCCCCACCTGCTCGCGCATATCCCCTGGGCCCAGGCTGACCAGCAGCAGTGGCAAATAGGGAATTAGCAGCCAGGGCAAGGGTAGGTGTTTTAATGCAAGGAAAACCAACAAGCCCACCAACACGCCCGGCAGCACGACGAGGATTCCCCATTGCACCAATGGCGCGCTGGTCAAAGCCTTTACCCTGCTTTCCCATGCGGAATACCAGTCATCCCGCCGCCAGTGGCGACCGAGATTCAAACCCAGCACCAAAGCCAGAGCCACAAGGCTTGTGAGAAAAATCATGGGCAGTCTCCTTTAACGATTTGTGTGCTGCGCTACGCCTTCGAGGTAGCGCGGCCAGTCAAACGCAGAGCCGGGATCTGTCTTGCGCCCTGGAGCAATATGTTCATGACCACAGATTCGCTCGTGCGTGATCAACGGGAAGGTTTGGCGCAGCTGACGAGTCAAACCAATGAGGGCAGCATATTGTGTATCCGTGTAGGCAACGTCATCACAACCTTCCAACTCGACACCCACACTATAGTCGTTGCAGTTTCCAACGCCCTGAAATTGCGAAGCCCCCGCATGCCAGGCGCGATCCAACACAGAAACAAACTGGATGATCTGACCATCGCGGGCAATAAAAAAGTGCGCAGACACCTGCAAATGGGCAATCTCGGCGTAATAGGGATGAAAACTGGTATCCAGGCGGTTACAAAAAAAATCGGCAACCGCACCTGTACCAAACTCACCAGGCGGCAGGCTGATGTTGTGGATAACCAGGAGGCTCACCTGGGTGCCCGGCGGGCGCTGGTTGAAATTTGGCGATGGAATTCGGGTCGCAGCTGACAGCCAGCCACGGGAATCCATACACCCTTGGTGAAAAGTCACTGAGCGACCTCGACACACGCATTGAGGGAAGATGGCCCCCATCATACCCAAAATCCCACAGATAAAAAAAAGCCGCCCGCTGGGCGCGGGCGGCTTTGGTCTTTCGAGCGAGACCCGGGTGGTCTAGGACGATGAGCGTTTGTCACGCAAGCTGCCGATCACCGCTTCCAGCGCCCGATCAAACAGCATGCCGTCATCCAGTACTCTCAGGCGGCCAGATTTGAGCGATTCAGCAAGGCTGGTGCGAGTCTCTTCTGCCACCTTCATACCGGAACGGTTTACAAAAATGTATTTGCCCGTTGCCTTGATGATGGCCGCCAAACGACAGCGATATTTCTGGTCATTGCCGTCGGTCATTTCAAACCAGCTGCCTTGGGTGATGTTATTGATAAGGCTCAAATGCTGGCCACCCAAATCAACGACGGCGGCCTCGGGTACCACCACAAAGGTTTCCTGGGCGACAGCTCGCGCGTCAACCGCAGCTTGTTCTAACTCTACCTCGGCGGGCACTTGAGAGGCTTCTGCAATTGGCTGTTCTGAAGCAACAGATCCAGATTCCTGCTCAACGACTGAAACAGCAGTGAGTGCGGGTTCAACAGGCAGCTGGGGCGCAGCCTCTGCAACCGGGACGGCTTCCACGACTGCCGGCGCCACGGCGGCAGCGCGCAAACGCGCCAAGTGCAAACCTTCCAGTTGCTTGAACAACTGGGTGGTTTCAAAAGGATTGTAGGCAATGGATTCCAGCCCCTGACGCAGCTGCTGCAAAAGTACCGGCACCAGCTTAAGCAGTTGCTGACGATCCTCTCTCGCCATAGGCGCGGTCAAGCTCCACACCAGTTGCTCGGCGGTCTTGAGGTTAGCCTGCCAGTCAGCGCTCTCGGTGCCCTGTTTCAGACAAGTGATAAACATCACGTTAGCCCAGGCATCGCGCAACAACTTGAGGGCGGGAGCCGGCAATTCGTGACCGGCCAGCATTTTGCTCAATGCGGCGTCCACTTCAGCGCGGGCGCGCTCTGACTTTGCCTTGCCATCTTCGGCATCGAGGGTACGCTGCTCCAGAATTTGGGCACGGCGTTTTTCTTTCTCGAGGTAGGCGCGGAAGTCCGTCAGCAAGGCACCAAAAATACTGATATCAGTATCAAATTCCGTCAGCACCCGCTGAACCAGCTCTTCCATCTTGTTGAAAAGGCTATCTTTGCGCTGGTTTTCTTCACTGTTTTCCTGCCAGCCCAGCGCCGCCATGGCCATTTCATTCAGCAACCTGCGCGCCGGGTGGCCGCCTTTGCTGAAAAAGGATTTGTCGGCAATGGCCACTTTAACCATAGGAATTTGCAAGCGCCCCAGCAGAGCCTTCATAGGCGCCGCCAGGTTACGATCATCCAGAATAAAGTCGAACATCATACCGACCAGGTTGATAACGTCGTCATCCACCTGATTGATCTGCTGGCGATTTTGCAACAGATCCTTCAGCGTATCCCGCAGGTTTACCGGCTCAACACGATAACCGCCCTGTACAGGCACTGAATGCTGCGCCAGGGACAAAAGGCGCACCAGTTCCTGGCTGGCGACTTCTTCGCCCGTTGCCACCGGGGCGGAGCCAGCATTCCCGGTGCCCTGTGAGCCCAGCAAATTGCGGAGGGTATTGAGCACTTCGTTGGTTTGCGCATCATAGGCCGGCGTTGTGGCCGGTTGTGCTGGCGCACGACGATCACCAGAGGCGGGGTAAGCGGCAGAAGCACCCGGCTTTTTAACCCCGGTAGCGCCTTTCAACGAGGGCAGAATATTGGCCTCAATCAGCAGCTGGTTGAGAGCGCCAAAAAAGTTGCCCAGCTTGGCCATAACCAGGTTGTCGAACATCTTGAACAACACCAGCTTGGCCTTGACATCAATGCGCGCCAGCTTGGCAGCCTCAGTGAAGGCATTACAAATAACGTCAGCACCCAGCGGGTTATTTTTTTGGTACACCTTAACCGGTACCAAATGATCAATGCGCAGCGTTAAATGCTGAATGGCTTCGGCAAACTGATCGTTCGCCTTGTTAATCATCCCTTCTGTAGCCACCAGCTCTTCAAGTTCATCGTTTTTTACCAGCGACAGCTCTTCCAGCGAAATTTCACGCTCCTCAGAACTGTTGTCGCGGTAGGCGTAGGGATCCAGAAGCTGGGCAAAACTCACATCAATACTGCGGAAGAAAGCGGCTTCCATCGCCCGACGGCGAATACGCACCTCGCGCATGGACTCAAAATAGAGGTTTTGTTCGTGGTTATTGCCAGCCTTGTCGGCCAGTTCAAAGAGGGCGTCATCAGCCCGGTCAAAGAGTTCTCGCAGCATTACCTGAAGCTGCTGGCGGGCCTTGTCACGCAAGGAGTGCATGGACGCAGGCAGTCGCGTCAGGGCGACATGGGGCGCAGCAGCACGCTCTGGGTTCAGCTGTACAACCTTGTTTTGGTCGACTTTGGGCTGTTCGGACATCTTGGCTTACCGTGAAAAGTGAGACTTTCGTGAGAAAAGTATAACCAAGCTGGGCACACCCCCCAGGGGCAAATGCTCAGTTCGAGAGGCATATCACAATTAGAAATAAGTCATACATTTTCTTATGTGCAGATGCGAAAAAATTCGGCGTATCAGAAAAAAATCGCTATAAGAATGGCGCTAAAATCAAAATCGGGTCATAAATTGACCGACGTTGAATTTACTCTTCCGGACGTTCAAACTGCGCCCCCAAGCCCTCACCTGGACCAATCCCTATGCCCTCGCTGCCATCACAAATTCCCGGCCTGCCAGACGACATCAGACAAGGCGTCGCCAGAGCCCTGGCGGAAGATATAGGCGCTGGCGACATTACCGCTCTGCTGATCCCGGCGGAACAGCAGGCTCAAGCCAGGGTTATTACTCGTGAAGACTGCGTATTCTGCGGAGAAGCCTGGGTGGAAGAGGTGTTTCGGCAGATTGACCCGAGCGTAATCATTGACTGGGCCGTAAAAGATGGCGATCGCGTTGCCGCCAACAGCCTGCTCTTCACCCTAAGCGGCCCCGCCCGCAGCCTGCTGACTGGTGAGCGAACCGCCCTGAACTTTGTACAAACCCTTTCTGGCACGGCAACCGCCGCCCGAAACTATGCGGATCAGGTATCCCATACCAAAGTGCGCCTGCTAGATACCCGCAAAACCCTGCCGGGTTTGCGCCTTGCGCAAAAATATGCGGTCACCTGCGGCGGCTGCCACAATCATCGGCTGGGCTTATATGACGCTTTTTTGATCAAGGAGAACCATATTGCGGCCTGCGGCGGCATTGCCAACGCCGTAACAGCCGCCAGGCAGCTTGCGCCGGGAAAGCCGGTGGAAGTGGAGGTGGAAACACTGGGTGAGCTAGCCGAGGCCTTGGATGCGGGAGCGGATATCATCATGCTGGATAACTTTTCCCTCGACCAAATGCGCGAGGCCGTGGCGATAAATAAGGGAAAAGCGCAGTTGGAGGCGTCGGGGAATATAGATGCGCAAAGCCTGGTAGCTACGGCGGAGACGGGGGTGGATTTTATTTCGATAGGGGCATTGACCAAGCATTGTCGGGCGGTGGATTTGTCGATGAGGCTTCACGATGCGAACGGTGCCGCAAACCTACCAAGGTGACAACTCCACTATCGCTACAACCTCAGCTGTATCGCGCTTGACCAATACCGTTAAATTACCCCGGTAATTAGCCAGCGGTAAGTAGGCGTCTGCTGTCGGCCAGCCCTCCAAGATATTCTGCACCAATTGCTGCTCATTTGCCTTGGCAAGATTTGATAGAGGTAAGGCACTTTTACGAATCTCTCCCCTCACGGACTCGTAGGTTTTATACAAATCGGGGCGCTGCGCCAAATCAGGGCCGCCAACCAAAGCAGAAAACAGCAATTCATTGCGCAGGTTTGCATCCTCCGGCTGTTCAGCGCCAACCCATTCTGGCCCCAAGAGGGGAATACGGGCGAATGCAGAGGGTGCTTCTTCACGATGCGTCCTTTCCAACTCATAGGCTTGGGCTATCTCAAAACGATCACCGGTAAAAACCAACCAAGCAGGGCGCCCTTCTGCAACCGTGTAAAAGCCGTAGATAAAAGCAACTAGCTGGAAGGAAATAATGATGGATAAATCAAACTTCAGGGACTTTTTACCAGGACTGCTGACGATTAATGTCAACAAAGGGCCGAGGGT
>CBFGWO010000059.1:0-19701 GCA_965652595.1 uncultured Cellvibrio sp.
CCAGAGCCAAACTGACATAGGTGCAACAGCTGATCGAGCAGTTCACGCCGCTGCGCACCCGTAAAAAATGGTTGCCGGAGATCAGGATCAAAAGGGTCTTGCGATAGGCCGTAGGCCTGGCGATAGTCTGGGATTGTCAGTCCTTCATCCGATTGCACCCGAGGAGAGACTTCACCTTCCTGGAGGCCTGTACGAGCGGTTGAGTCATTTGCCATGTTACCCCCGAAGCTTTTATGTCAATCGGACAATCAGCCGCGACAAGCAGAAAATGTCTCCGACAACTTTTGTGGATCAATGTCGCTGGTGACTGTCGCCACACCCATAGATTCCAATAGCACCAAGCGCAAGCGCCCATCCAGAACTTTTTTATCAACCCCCATCAACTTAAGGAAGTCAGCCGGAGTCATTTCTGCGGGAGCGCGCGTCGGTAGATTTGCACGCATCAAAAGTTGCTTGATTCGCTCCAGCTCGTCCCCCGAAAGGTGTCCATTGCGCATAGACAGGTCTGCCGCCATTACCATACCAGCAGCAACAGCTTCCCCATGAAGCCAATTGCCATAACCCTGAGCAGTTTCGATGGCATGACCAAAGGTGTGGCCGAGATTCAATATTGCTCTGACACCTTCTTCTCGTTCGTCTGACGCGACAACATTCGCCTTGCATTGACAAGAGGCTTCTATTGCAAAAGCGAGCGCATCAGCGTCGCCACTCAACAGACTATCAACATTGCTCTCCAGCCATTCGAAGAATGAATAATCACGAATCAGCCCATACTTAATGACTTCAGCCAGCCCTGCCGATAGTTCACGAGAGGGAAGACTGGCCAGAGTAGCTGTATCGGCCAGCACAGCCTGAGGCTGATGGAAGGCCCCAATCATATTCTTACCCAGCGGATGATTTACCCCCGTCTTCCCCCCGACTGAAGAATCAACCATCGCAAGCAATGTCGTTGGAATCTGGATAAAGTTCACGCCCCGCTGATAGCAGGCCGCCGCAAACCCAGTCATATCACCGACAACCCCACCGCCCAGAGCAATTAGGGTGGTTGTTCGGTTGTGCCTGTTTTCCAAGAGGTGATTGAAGATGGTTTCCAGAGTAGCCAGGTTTTTAAACTGTTCGCCATCCGGGAGGATCACCTGATCCACAGCGAGCCCCGCCAAACAGTCACGAACCTGGCTCAAATAAAGGGGTGCAACAGTGTTGTTAGTAACTATGCAAACTTGCTTGCCCTGGATGTGGGGCAATAGGTACTGAGGGTTAGAGAGAAGGGATTTACCGATATATATAGGATAAGATCGATCGCCCAGATCGACATTAAGCTGACGCATCACTGACACACCCCAAAGTAGTTAAGTATCACCGGTGCAACTTTATCACAAAGCCAATCCGGTCAGGGGCGGTGCTCAGGCTGAGATTAGTGGGAGTCTCTTTCCACAAGAGATGCGATCTCTTGAGCAACACTTTTGGGAGAACGTTTATCGGTGTTGATCACATGGTCAGCAACCTCTCTATAAAGCGGCTCTCTATGTGCGAGCAACTCCACAATTTTTTGACGAGGGTTATCAACCTGAAGCAATGGTCTTTTTTTATCTCTCGCCGTACGCTCCACCAGCTGATCAATAGACGCTGTTAAATAACACACCAAGCCTGAGGCTTTCATTATTTCGGCATTGTTTGGCCGGACAACTATTCCACCTCCTGTCGCGACCACCGCGCCTTGCTCGCCGGCAAGTTCCTGCAGGACAGCTGTCTCGCGATCCCGGAATCCAGACTCACCTTCCATGTCGAAAATCCAGGGGATGTCTGCGCCCGTCCTCTCCTCGATAACCCGATCGCTATCGTAAAATTCCAAGCGCAACTCGGCCGCCAGAAGGCGGCCGATAGTAGATTTTCCGACCCCCATGGGGCCTACCAGAAATACGTTCCTCCTGATCATTAACGTCAGTTCAACAGATTATCCGACATGATCCGCGGAGTGATGAAGATAAGAAGCTCGCGCTTATTTTGCTCGTTCACGTCCCGCTTGAACAAACGCCCAACAAAAGGAATGTCACCAAGCAATGGCACCTTGTCTTCACCCTTGATTTGTTCAACTTGAAACACGCCACCCAGCACTACAGTTTGACCATTGGCTACCAGGACCTTAGTGTTTAATTGAGTGATATCAATCGTGGGGATACCTGTCGCCTGGTTAATTGCACCAACAGAATCCTGATTTATCTGCAATTCCATAATAATTCTATTGTCAGGTGTTATCTGTGGAGTCACATCCAACTTCAATACAGCCTCTTTAAACTGCGTCGTAGTTGCACCACTCGCGGAAGCCTCTTGATAGGGAATCTCTGTACCATTCTCGATGGTTGCACGCTGCTTATCACCGGTAATTACTTTTGGTTGAGAGACAATCTCCGCGTAACCCGTATTCTCAAGGGCGGAAAGCTCCATATCCAGAAACGCGTTGTCCGTTAACAAACTAAACGCGAAGGTTCCCGCAGCGTCCTCAACGGCAAGATCTACCGCTCTGGATTCATTCATATTCAAGGTTCCACCGCTACCAGTGAACCAAGACGCTGGGTTAGTACCACCCACATCATCCAAACCTTCAGTTGAACCAGAGTAACTGAATACTCCACTTCGATTTCTGGTCATGCCATAACCTGTTGCACCCCAGCGAACACCCAATTCCCGACGAAAGTCAGTGTTGGCTACAACGATGCGAGCCTCGATCATCACCTGGCGAATCGGAACATCAATCTGTTCAACCAACCGCCGCAGTGCATCAAGCCGATCCGCTGTATCTGTCACAATAATCGAATTAGTGCGCTCATCAACTATCGCGTGACCGCGCTCTGACAACACACTGCCGGTAGTTTGATTGCTACCCTCTTCCATACCGAATCGCATACCGGAAGCACGTTGCCCAGGCATACCCCTAAAGAGCTCAAACAAGTCTTTGGCATTTGCATAACGAACTCGAATGTACTCCGTTCGCAAAGGTGCCAACTCCTCAAGCTGCTTGCGGGTCGCCAATTCTTGACGCTCACGCTCAGCTATCTCAGCAGCTGGGGCCACCATAAGTACATTGCCCTCCTGGCGCTTATCCAAACCTTTGGTTTTCAATACCAGATCCAGCGCCTGATCCCAAGGCACGCCAGACAAGCGCAGAGTAATTCGCCCCTGCACCGTATCACTCGCCACAAGGTTCAGCTCGGTAACGTCAGCGATAATCTGGAGAACAGCCCTTACTTCAATATCCTGGAAATTAAGCGAGAGCTTATCGCCGGTATATTGAAACTCGCGCTTGCGTTCCTCGCGCTCTCTAGGAGTCAGCGGCTTAACACTCAGTACGTACTCAGTATCAGCCTGATAGGCCATGTAATCAAACTCACCCTGGGCGGTAATACTCAAAGTAGCGTTGCCGCCGTCTTGCGACGCCTGAATGAGCGAGACAGGTGTGGCGAAATCGACCACATCCAGGCGACGACGCAGCTCGGCAGGCAAATGTACATTATTAAAAGAAAGCTTAACGCCTGCCGATATATCAGCCATATCCGCGCTGATTCCCGCATCTGACAGGCCAATAATAATACGCCCTTCGCCTTCATTACCTCGACGGAAGTCAATGCTGGTGATTGCTGGACCGGCAACAGACAAATTACCCGTATTAGCGCCAGGAATGGCATCCACAATATTTGCTGCTGGCGCAGCCACCTGACCACCGTCATTGGCCCCTACAACGACAACATAGGTATTACCCTGCGATCGAGTTTCATAGCCCGACAAGTTCCGCAAATTCAGTACAAGTCTTGTGCGACCCTCAGAGGTCAACACCATTGCGCTTTGCCCGTTATCAAAGGACAGCGGAAAACGCCGCTCCTTTAACGAACTCACCACTTGCGGAAAATCCAATACGATGCGCGCCGGTCGCTCAATGGTGTAACCACTCGGCTCAGGCGGCGGCCCCGAGAAGGTCATGCTGACCTCAAACCTTTCTCCCGGCAACTCGGAAAAACGAATGTCATCCAACGTTGTCGCCCAAGCCACCGTCGGGGCCAAAATGCTTACGAGCACCAATAGTAATTTTTTCATCTTATACCCCAGTAAGAACAAAGCGCGCATGTCTGCTTATTCCTTTTCCTGTAACTTGATTATTCTTGGTCGCTCAACCCACCCATTCGAACCGTCAGGGATAATTTCCAAGACCTCAATTTGAGAAGCATCCGCACGAACAATTCTTCCGTGATTTCTACCCAAGTAATTTCCAACAGTGACCAAATGGACTGAACCCTGGCCATCATTGATGAGCACCTGGAACACGCCACCTTTGGTTAAGGTTCCAACCATTGACAGGGCAGCGATATTGAAGCTTTCTAGATATTCACGCTCACGCGTCATATCAGGCTCCACGGTTTTCCCACCCCTCTGCTCCAAATCATCCGCTGCAGGACGATCGAAAGGACTGCGCAACGTCATCGCAGCGTAAGCAAAAGGTTGCTGCGGCCTAAAGGGTGGCGGAGGTTCTATCTGCCCCTGAGGTCTGCGCTTTGCTTCCGCCATAAAATCGTGCAAATCCTGATGCTCACTTGGGGCATCACAAGCAGTTAACAGTGCGGTTCCCGCTACAAGCAGCGTGCAAGCTAAGTATTTCATCACTTAGTTCTCCTGCTCTTTATAGCGATAGGTCTTCGCAAGAATTTTCATCACAATTTCAGTGCTGTCTTTTTTTCGCTCTATAGAGTAGTCGTGCAAAGTAACGATTCGGGGCATAGCAGCAACACCGCTCACAAATCCACCAAAATCGTGATACCCGCCTTCCACGACTATGCCAATCGGCAGCTCTACGTAGTGCTCAGCAGCCAATTCATCCTGCAATTTAATCTCAACGATTGTCAGCCCGCTTTCAGACCCGCGCTTATCCAACTCATCAATAAGCGTCGGAACCTCAGTGTCTTTTGGCAACCGTGACAACAAGGTATCAAAGGTTGCCTTCATTTGTTGCATCTGTTCTTTGTATGCCTCCAAATTGGCGGCCTCGAAGCTTTTCTCCTTGTATGTCTCTTTGAGTGTTGTTTCCTTGGCGCGAACCAAATCCAGCTGCATGTACTTGTCGCTAACAACAAAATAATAGGTACCTATCAACACGACAGCGATGAGCAACAAACACACAAATACTTTAATCGGCCAAGGCCAGACACCTATCTTGGCTGAATCAATATTATTGATATCGAATTGCCGAACTTGCTCAAGAGTTTCTGCAAATGACATTTACATATCCCCTTCTTGTTCGAGTTCGGCGTCGTCAGAGAGCATTGCTGTTTTCACAGTCATTTTAAATGCGCTGGCCTGCTCACCCGATTTTGGATCTGCAACGACAGAGGTCAGGCTTGGCTCCGTATACCAATCAGATTGATTGAGATTCCGCATGAAACTGGACACACGCGTTGTCGATTCGGCGATGCCTTCCAAGCTAATTTCTTCGCCCTTTCGAGCCACCGCGTTCAAATAGACGCCATCGGGAATCGCCACCACTAACTCGTGAAAATACCGAACAATCAGCGGCCTTGTACCTTCCAACTCCTGAATAACCCGTATCCGCTCGGAAAGCTCATCGCGGATTCGCTTGAGTTCTTGAATCTCATCAACCTGCTTTTGCAATTCAGCAATATGCCGCTCCAACAACTGATTGCGAGAATTCTGATTGGCAATTGCTGCATCTACACTGGCTACCCAAGCATAAGCGGCCGCAGCAGCGGCCACGAATACGGCAAGGAGCAAGGCAATAAATTCTTGTTTTTTCTGTTTGCGGTAGGCGTCGCGCCAGGGCAATAAGTTAATCTTGGCCATTAATCAAAACTCCTCATTGCCAATCCAGTCGCAATCATCAAGGAGGGGGCATCGTTTGCCAGAGATACCGCATTCACACGAGAGGAAACTGACATGCCAGCAAAAGGGTTGGCTACCAAGGTCTGGGTACCCAGCTTTTCTTCAATGAGTCCCGTCAATCCCTCCATCGATGCCACACCTCCCGCAAGGATAATGTAGTCGACATCATTGTACTGGCTGGCAGAAAAGAAGAACTGCAATGAGCGGGTGACCTGTTGGACTACAGCATCTTTGAAAGGCGTTAAAACTTCATTTTCATAATCATCAGGCAGGCCGCCCTGCTTTTTCGCAAGCCCCGCCTCCTCGACCGACAGGCCATAGCGCCGCTGAATCTCCTCGGTCAACTGCTTGCCACCAAAAAGTTGCTCGCGGGTATAAACCGTTTTGCCATCAACCAGCACGCTGAGCGTGGTCATGGTTGCACCTATATCCACAATGGCAACAACCTGGCCTTCGCCATCTTCCAACTGTTCGGCAATTAACTCGTATGCTCTTTCCATACTGTAGGCCTCAACATCAACCTTTTCAGGAATCAGGTCGGCCAATTGCAGCAGCGTCTCTCTTGCCTCAACATTTTCGCGCCGACAGGCGGCGAGCAGCACTTCAACCTGATCCGGCCCTCTGGGCGACTCGCCCAGAATCTCGAAATCCAGGTTGACTTCTTCAAGGGGGAAAGGAATGTACTGATCGGCCTCAAAACTGATTTGGTCCTCCATGGCGTCCTCGCTCAAACCGGCCGGCATATCAATCACCTTCGTGATTACCGCCGACCCGGCGACTGCCACTGCCACATGTTTGAGGCGCGTTTTGGACATTTTGACAACGGCTCTTACAACCTCTGCAACCGCTTCGGGATCGTTGATGTTTTTCTCGACCACCGCATTGGGAGGCAGGGCTTTAACCGCATAGGTATCAACCCGATAGCGATCACCGTGGCGACTTAGCTCAAGCAACTTGACCGAGGTGGAACTGATGTCCAACCCGAGCACCGGCTTTGCCTTTTTATCGAAGAATCCGAAAATGCCCATTTTTCTATCTATATCCGTAACTTAGACGTTGTTTATGTTATAGCACTTTAACTCAAGCCTGCAACAAAGCAACCAATATGTAAACAGGGAAAAAGCCCGTATAATGCCGCCCGCCCCAGCCAATTTCGCTAACCTATTAATTCCCATAGAAAAAATGCCAACAAAAAAATCCATTTTCCGCTTCTTTTTTTGGCTGTTGCTGTCAGGCGTCAGCTTGGGGCTAGTCGGCTTCGGTGGTCTTTATCTTGTGTTGAGCCCAAAACTTCCCTCAGTAGAATCACTTAAGGAAGTTAAATTACAGACCCCATTACGGGTTTATTCAAGGGACGACAAGCTTATCGGTGAATTTGGCGAACAGCGTCGCACTCCATTGGCCTTTGAAGACATTCCGCCCTTATTTATCAAAGCCTTATTGGCGGCTGAGGACGCCGAATTCTACTCCCATCCCGGCGTTTCACTAAGAGGCCTCCTGCGTGCCGGTTCACAAATATTACAAACAGGACAAATTCAGGGTGGGGGCAGCACCATCACCATGCAGCTGGCGCGCGATTTCTTTTTGTCTCGCAGGCAGCTTTTCTCGCGCAAGTTCAACGAGATCCTACTTTCTTTTCGAATTGAGCAGCAGCTCACAAAAGACGAAATACTGGAGCTGTTTTGCAACAAGATGTTCTTTGGCAACCACGCCTACGGCCTTCAGGCGGCAGCCCAAATTTACTATGGCAAAAATGCCGACCAGCTGAGCCTGGCCCAGTACGCGACAATTGTCGGCTCGCTTAAGGCACCCTCAGCCTACAACGCCATCGCCAACCCCCGTCGCGCGCTGATTCGACGGGATTGGATCATTGGACGCATGCTTGAATTGGGTTATATCGACCAGGCTGCACACGACGCCGCCATCGCCGAACCTATAGAAACCCGTTATCACGGCCTCACCCTGGACCTCCACGCACCCTATGTTGCTGAAGTAGCTCGCCAACAGGCCGTTGAGCTTTTTGGTGATGCGGCCTATACCGAGGGCTACAGGGTTTTCACCAGTGTCGACAGCCGCTTGCAAGCCACCGGCCAGCAAGCCGTGATCAATGGGTTACTCGATTACGATCTTCGCCACGGATACCGCGGGCCGGAAGCTCGCCTGGAAGCATCCACCAGTGACGACTGGCAGGATTGGCGCGAACGCTTGCGAGCCATACCCACGCTGGGGGGGTTGGTGCCAGCCGCCGTGACCGAGGTAGAAGATCAGTCCGTCAGGCTGCTGCTCGGTGACGGCTCGACACGGGTATTGGAATGGGATCAGGGGCTATCCAATGCGCGTCCGTTTATAGACGAAGACAGGCGCGGACCAGCCCCCCAAAAAGCCGCTGATTTTCTCGCAGTTGGCGATGTGATACGTCTGGTAGAACGCGATGGTGTTTGGCGTCTGAGCCAGGTGCCTGCCGTACAAGCCAGCCTGGTAGCAGTTGATCCGCAGGATGGTGCTATTCGTGCCCTGGTGGGTGGCTTTGACTTTCGCCAAAGCCATTTCAATCGCGCTGTCCAGGGCCACCGCCTGCCAGGCTCAGCGTTCAAGCCCTTCCTCTATACCGTCGCCTTGGAAAATGGGTTTACTCCGGCATCAGTCATCAATGACGCACCCATTGTTATCGAAAACACGGCCACAGGTGTGTCATGGCGCCCTGAAAATGATGGTGGCACCTTCTCCGGCCCCATGCGGTTGCGCCAGGCGCTCTATCGCTCTCGAAATCTGGTATCCATACGGCTGCTGCGCACGCTCGGGCTCGACACGGCACTGCAAGGACTACAAAGATTTGGTTTTGATACAAGCCAGTTTCCCAGAGATCTAACCCTCGCACTAGGCACTCATGCCATTCCGTCACTACAACTCGCGACGGGCTACGCAACTTTTGCCAATGGTGGCTTCAAAGTCGATGCACACCTTATTACTCGTATAGAGGATGACCGGGGACAGGTGGTTTATGAAGCCAAGCCTTTGAGCGTCTGCCTTGAATGCGAACAGGCAGATCTCGCGCGTAAACAGCTGCTCGAAAAACTCAGCAATGAATCTTCGGAGTTCGCCTTTGCTGAATCCAACACAACCCAGCCAGAAGAAGGCACCGGTATTCCTATTGATGAAAAGGTCTATGCACCAAGAATCGTAGATGAGCGAGTTATCTACCTGATGGATTCCATGCTAAAAGATGTCATTCAGAAGGGAACCGGACGAGCAGCACGGGTGCTGGATCGCGCGGACATTGCCGGTAAAACAGGCACCACCAATGGTCCACGAGACACCTGGTTTGCGGGTTACAGCCCACACATGGTGGCCGTTTCCTGGGTGGGCTTTGACCAAAACACACTTATGGGCCGACGCGAGTATGGTGGCTTGGCCGCGCTGCCCATCTGGACGGAATTTATGGCAACCGCTCTACAAGGTAAACCCCAGGTACTACCTTCGCAGCCCGACGGGGTGGTCACGGTTCGCATCAATCCAGACACAGGTCTGCGTGCAGCGACTGACGACCCAGACGCCATCTTTGAGATCTTTCTAGCGGAAGACGTCCCACCGCTGGATGAAACCAATGAGTCGCGATCTACCGATCTGCTACCTGACGACCTGTTTTAGCGTCCATCACCCCTGACATCGACCTCTACAGCCAAGGGCGAGCGGAGGTCGAGACGAAGTGGCTTAAAGCCTCGCGTGCGCGTTTCCCGTGTTTCGCGGTTCACAACCCATCCCCGCACCTCGATTTTCTTTCCCTGCCAATCCTGCCAGTTTTGCGCACCAAATAGAGACTTATCCCGAGCGGCAATACGCAGAACCAAGGGACCATCCAGATCAATCCAAATATCGCGCCCGCCACTCACCTTGGTCACTCGCCCGGTGACGCGCATAAAGCCGGTGTCATCGGGCGTCAAACGGCTTGCAGCCCGCGACTGCCAATAGGTGTGCCGCCAAACCCCCCGAGTATTTTCTCGCGCAATATCTTCCTGTCTCTGAAGGCACAATTGGTGCGTCAGATTGGGAGGAACAGCAACCTGGAACGCCAAACCATCGCGCAACAGCTGACCCGCCAGGCTACGCCCCTTGGCATCGTAAACATGGGCAAGCAGGCGGCCATAGCGATCCCTGGATTCGCGATCGAACACCAACCCCAGGGTTTGGCTTTGGGCGAAAAATTTTTCTGCGGCGCGTTTAGCCTCCGTCGCCAAAGGCTCACCTGCCCTCGCGCGCGTGGGCAACTCAGGGCTGTTGATCCCCAAAACCCGCACCTTCCGACCATCGGTCAGGATCAGGGTGTCGCCATCAGCAACCCTCGCCAACCGCACCACCTCATCGAAGTCCTCGACAATACAAGCGCCCTGCACCCAGGAAACCTGGATAAGCGCAATGCCAAAAAAGATGCGAAAAAAAACGCCGAGGCGCATAGCTCTCGGCGTTTTTTGCTGCACCACAGGGGCGTACCTCAAATTACTTTTTGGCAGCGATGCGACTGCCGAAACGCTTGGTGAACCGATCAATCCGTCCGCCAGTGTCTACCATTTTCTGCTTGCCGGTGTAGAACGGATGGCACTCGCTGCAAACGTCTACGTGGAAGTCTTTGGCCAGTGTAGAGCGTGTTTTGAAGGTATTACCGCAGCTGCAGTTAACAGCTACATCAGTGTATTCGGGGTGAATTTCGGGTTTCATGGTACTCGCCTTGCGTTTTTGTGCCGCCACCCGAACCTGAATTTGCCGGGCACCGCACTACGGTTAGTGGAATGGCTGGTTTAAGAGGCGGCGATGGTACCAGAAAATTACTTGAACACAAGCGAAAAGTCGCAGTTACCACCCTTGCTCCCAGCCCCCATCCGGGCGCAACAGAGGCCACGCGATCAGGTCAGTTGGCGCCTAATAGGTTATGCTTCGCGACCGAGTTTCTAACCTGTCACGAATTTAGCATGCCCCAGCCGGTTTATCTTGAGGTCGCCATTCCCACCCCCCTGCGCCGCAGGTTCGACTACCTGCCACCGGCAGAGGCAGCGCCAGATGAGGTGAAAGACTGGCTACCAGGCACCCTCCTGCACCTGCCCTTTGGCCAACAATCTCTGGTCGGGGTGTTACTGGCAATCAAGCAGCAAAGCCAAGCCACCGCTGAGCAACTCAAACCCGTCCTGGGTCGCGTCGAACCCCGTCCCGCCTTTACGGCGGAGCTATTGGACCTCTGCCTCTGGGCCGCCGACTATTACCAAAGCCCGGTAGGCGAAGCCCTCCACACAGCCTTGCCGGCGCTCCTGCGTCAGGGCGAGGCGGCGGTGCTCACCGGCGAATCCGGATATCAACTCAGTCTTGCGGGTAAAGGCCTGCCGACAGGGGCGCTCAAACGCGCCGCCAAGCAAGCCCAAATGCTCGCCCTGTTGCAGGAAAAAAGCTGGATAAGCCGCGCTGAGTTGGAACTCCTTGGCCTTAACCGCAGCCACGCCCGCGCCCTGTTGGAAAAAGGGCTGATTGAAGAGCAGCAATTGGCACCAGCCCTGGCCTCACAACAACCCGACACCATTCTGCGAGAACACCCGCTGACTCTGGGAGATGAGCAAGCCAGCGCACTGGCCAGCGTTAACTTCGATCGCTTTGAGGTGAGCCTGCTGGATGGCGCCACAGGCAGCGGCAAAACCGAGGTTTATTTGCAAGCCATAGCAAAGGTGCTAGAGGCCGGTCGTCAGGCCCTGGTGCTGGTGCCGGAAATTGGCCTCACGCCACAAACCCTGGCGCGCTTTCAGCGACGTTTTGCCCTGCCTATCGTGGCTATTCATTCCGGGCTGAACGACAAGGAAAGACTTCACGCCTGGATCAAAGCCAAAGAAGGTGAGGCACGCATTATTATTGGCACCCGCTCAGCGATTTTCACGCCGCTTAAACAACCCGGCATCATTATTCTCGACGAGGAGCACGACAGTTCCTTTAAGCAGCAGGACGGATTTCGCTACTCAGCAAGGGATCTGGCCGTCGTGCGCGCCAATCGTTTGGGTATTCCACTCATTCTGGGCACGGCCACCCCCTCGCTGGAAAGTCTGCATAACGCCCACGCAGGTCGCTACCAGCTGTTGCGCCTACGTCAACGGGCTGGCAATGCGCAACCGCCAAGCATACAACTTGTGGACCTGCGCGGACTGGTGCTGCACGAGGGCTTTGCACCCGAATCCCTCGCCGCCATGGCCACTGAAATCAGCGCTGGCAATCAGGTATTGGTGTTTATCAACCGTCGCGGTTTTGCGCCAACCCTCGAGTGCCAGGACTGCGGTTGGCTAGCGCAATGCAGCCACTGTGATGCGCGCATGACCGTGCACCAGCGTCCGCGCCACCTCCACTGTCACCATTGCGATCACCAACGCCCATTGCCGCGCCGCTGCCCCCAGTGCCACAGCGGCCGTCTGGAACCTCTGGGTCAGGGCACTGAGCGCAGCGAAATAGCGCTGCAGCAGGCTTTTCCGAGCACCCCCATTATTCGCGTGGATCGCGACTCAACCCGCAGCCGCGATGGTATGGAAAAGCTGTTGCAACCCGTTCATCAGGGGCAGCCCTGTATCCTGGTAGGCACCCAGATGCTGGCCAAAGGCCACCATTTTGCCGACGTTACCCTGGTGGTTATCCTGGACGCGGATGCAGGCCTTTTTAGCGCTGACTTTCGTGGGCCGGAGCGTATGGGTCAACTATTGTTACAGGTGGCTGGACGGGCCGGGCGCGCAGAAAAAAGCGGGCGAGTGATTTTGCAAAGCCATCATGTCGATCACCCACTGGTACAAACCCTGATGCTGAGCGGTTACCACGCTCTGGCCGACTTACTGCTGACGGAGCGCCACGCCAACCAGCTACCGCCCTTTCGCTACCTGGCGCTGATTCGTGCCGAAAGCAAGCGACCGGAGCTGGCTCAAGAGTTTTTACGCACAGCGCGGCAACTAGCCATCCAACTACACCCGGCGAGCCCTGAGCTGCATTACCTCGGCCCATTGCCCGCCGCCATGGAAAAGCGTGGCGATCGCTTTCGCTACCTGCTGCAAATCAATGCCGCACAGCGCAAGCCCTTGCAAAACCTGTTGGCACAACTGGGGCAACAACTTGAACGTCTTGCCCTGGCGCGACGCGTGCGCTGGTCGATTGATGTAGACCCCCAGGAAATGAACTGATCAAAGCAAGCCTTCTCCCTGATGCAACAGCTGAGTACAATTGCGCCCTCGCCCTGAGTAGTGATTGCCCATGTCCAGAGACTATGCCAAGAAGCCGCGCACCAACACGCGCCGGCGCACCCCGCCCAACCGTCAGCTTCCTGCCTGGCTGTGGCTCTTTGTCGGCGTGGTTCTGGGGGCGTTTATCCTGTTTCTGGTGTATCTCTGGGAGTTGGCTCCACTCCCTTCCCGGGATAAGGCGTCAACCACCACCGCACAAACAAAAACAGAAACCGACAACAAAGCACCCAAACCGCGCTTTGATTTTTATAAGCTCCTGCAAGAAAGTGAAGTCATAGTCCCAGCGACAGAAACACCGCGAGCAACCGACACGCCTGTTGCAGACACGGCAGCAGCAGATGCTATGGAATACCTGCTGCAAGTGGGCTCCTTTGCCAACCCGGCGGATGCCGACCGCCTGCGCGCGCAATTAATCATGCTCAATCTGGACGCGCGCATCGAAAAAGTCACTATTCGCAACGGCGAACTCTGGCACCGAGTGATGGTAGGCCCCTTTACCGACCAGGCCAGGCTCAATACCGCCCGTTCGACACTGGTTGCCAACCAGTACAACGCCCTGATGCTGAAACGCAAACCTGAATAGGTGGTTTGCGTCTCGCCTGGCTTGAAATCCCCTCCCCAGCCCCCACCTCTGCAAAACCGCTTTCCGGTGGCGTTGCCACCCAACTCAAGGACACATACGTGACTACGATTCTCTCAGTGCGTCGCGAGGGCCAGGTGGTCCTCGGCGGCGATGGCCAGGTTTCCCTCGGCAACACCGTTATGAAAGGCAACGCGCGCAAGGTTCGTCGCCTCTACAAAAATCAGGTGATCGCCGGTTTTGCTGGCGGCACCGCCGATGCCTTTACGCTCTTCGAGCGCTTTGAAGCCAAGCTCGAAAGCCACAACGGCCAGCTGCTACGCGCCGCCGTGGAACTGGCGAAAGAATGGCGCACCGACCGCGCCCTGCGCCGGCTCGAGGCCTTGCTGGCGGTAGCCGACAAGGATGCCTCATTGATCATCACCGGCAACGGCGATGTGATTCAGCCGGAACAGGATTTGATCGCTATAGGCTCAGGTGGCCCCTACGCCCAGGCCGCTGCTCGGGCCCTGCTGGAAAACACCGCGTTAGATGCACGCACCATTGTTGAAAAAGGCCTGTCAATCGCGGGTGACATTTGTGTGTATACCAACCAGCAACACACTATCGAAACCCTTGAGTACTGAATTTCTTTTTTGTTGAGCCCCTATTTATGTCCAGCATGACTCCCCGCGAAATCGTCCACGAATTGGACAAACACATTGTCGGCCAGCAACAAGCCAAGCGTGCCGTGGCCATCGCCCTGCGCAATCGCTGGCGCCGCATGCAATTGCCTGCCGACATGCGCACTGAGGTCACTCCCAAAAATATTCTGATGATCGGCCCCACAGGCGTGGGCAAAACCGAAATCGCCCGCCGTTTGGCCAAATTGGCCAACGCGCCCTTTATCAAAGTAGAGGCCACCAAGTTCACCGAGGTGGGCTACGTGGGTCGGGATGTGGAATCCATCATCCGCGATCTGGTGGATGTGTCTATCAAAATGCGTCGCGAACAAGCGATGAAAAGTGTTTCCCATCGCGCTACCGAAGCCGCTGAAGACAGGGTGTTGGATGCACTGTTGCCGCAGGCGCGGGATATTTCCGCCGAGGAGAGCAAACACAATTCCTCAACGCGGCAAATCTTTCGCAAAAAGCTGCGCGAGGGTGAGCTGGATGATAAAGAAATTGAAATCGATTTGGCAGCGGCTTCCGTGGGCGTAGAAATCATGGCGCCGCCCGGCATGGAAGACATGACCAGCCAACTGCAAAACATGTTTTCCTCCCTATCCAGCGGCAAAACCCGCCGCACCAAGCTCACGGTCAAGCAGGCACTAAAGCAGCTGCAAGATGAGGAAGCCAGCAAGTTGGTCAACGAGGAAGATATCAAATCCCAGGCGATTGACGCCGCCGAGCAAAACGGCATTGTGTTTATCGATGAGATCGACAAAGTAGCGCGGCGCGGTCAGACCAGCGGCGCCGACGTTTCGCGCGAGGGCGTGCAGCGGGATTTACTGCCACTGATCGAAGGCTGCACCGTGAGCACCAAGCACGGCATGATCAAAACGGATCACATACTGTTTATCACGTCCGGCGCTTTCCACTTGAGCAAGCCATCCGACTTGATTCCCGAACTTCAGGGCCGCTTGCCCATTCGCGTGGAACTCAGTGCACTCACCCCCGATGATTTCGAGCGCATACTCACCGAGCCGCGCGCATCCCTCACGGAGCAACAACAAGCCCTGCTGAAAACGGAAGGCGTCGATATAGGCTTTACCAAAGACGGCATCAGGCGCATCGCCGAAACTGCCTACGAGGTCAACGAACGTACTGAAAATATAGGTGCGCGTCGCTTGCACACAATTTTGGAAAGACTGCTGGAGGATGTCTCTTTCGATGCAGGCAACGGCGAAACTCGCCTGGAAATCGATGCGGCTTATGTGGATTCTCACTTGGGAGAGCTGGCCAAAAACGAAGACCTAAGCCGCTACATTCTCTGAGCCGAGCCACCATGACACCCACCAAAATCAAGCTTCACAAGCAATCCAAAACCCTGGAGCTGGATTTTGGCGACCAGGTTTTTAACTTACCCGCCGAATACCTGCGCGTTCACTCTCCCAGCGCCGAGGTGAAAGGTCATGGGCCAGGACAGGCCGTACTGCAATACGGTAAAGCGGGTGTCGGCATTCAGTCGCTGGAGCTGGCAGGTAATTACGCGCTCAAAATCTGTTTTGATGACGGCCACGATTCCGGCATTTACACATGGGACTATTTACGTGACCTGGGGATTCATCAGGAAGAATACTGGCAAGCCTATCTGACCGCCTTACAGGCCGCCGGTAAATCGCGCGATGCCAATACCAGTGTGGTGAGATTTGTTGAGTAAAGCCCATGCCCCAATTAGGAAAAGAAGCATAAAGCATAAATTTGGCACCCGCTCGGTGCGGCTTAAGCACTTCTGAAACCCTCGCGTCATGGACGACGCGAGGGAGCTACATGGGTGAAGCAAGCGTTTGCAAAGCACTGCTTTGCGCGCAGCTGAACGCCCGGCGGCTGTGCTGCCGGGCCGGCCCCGAAGGGTATTTATGCGTTTTCAGAAGTGCTTAAGCTGCACCGAGCGTTTCACTTAGAGGCACCAGACATCTACCAAAATAAAACCAGCAATAACACACCCAGTGCTATGCGATACGCCACAAAAGGCTGCATACCGATGCGGTTGATAAATGCCAGAAAATAATGAATGCAAAGGTAGGCACTAACGCCAGACACCAGCGTGCCAATGCTCAGCGACAACCAGTCCACCGAAGTATCAGCGCGAATCAAGTCTAGGGTTTTGAGCAAACCCGCCAGTGCGATAACGGGAATCGAAAGCAGAAATGAAAAACGGGCAGCGCCCTCGCGCGAAAGCCCCAAAAATAGCGCCGCGGTAATCGTGATACCCGAGCGAGAAGTGCCAGGAATCAAGGCCAGTGCCTGCGCAAGACCAATCCACATCACATCGCGCCAATTCATCGAGTATTCACTGCGCCCGCCGTTGCGACGCCAATCGGCCCAACCGAGCAAGACCCCAAAAAAGATCAGCCCAAACGCGCAATACAAAGGAGAGCGCATCGCCGTTTCAATAAAGTCTTGCGCAAGAAGCCCGGCCAGCCCCACAGGAATGGTGCCAAGAACAACCGCCCAGGCGAGACGCGCCTCATCACTGAGCCGACGGTGGACAACCGAGTCACCCCACGCCAGCGTCATGCGCCAGATATCCTGGCGAAAATAAATAATCACAGCGGTAAGACTGCCGATGTGTAAGGCCACGTCGAAGGCCAGACCTTGATCCTGCCAGTCAGTAAAAACGGGCACCAACAACAGGTGAGCGGAGCTGGAAACGGGCAAGAATTCAGTGAGGCCCTGCACCAGCGCCAAGACAATAATTTGCAGTAAATCCATGAAAAGAATCCGGTGCGTTTCCCGTGCGAAATAACCAGTGAATTATTGTTCGCGAATCTTGTTAACAATCGCTGTGGTAGAGCAACTCTCCACGTAACTTAATACCCTGACCTTGCCGCCCTGAGCGCGAACTATGTCGGCGCCGACCACCTGATCATCGCGATAGTCGCCGCCCTTGACGAGTATGTCGGGTTTAATACTTTGCAATAACCGCTCCGGGGTATCTTCATCAAACGCGAGCACCCAATCCACCGATTCGAGCCCCGCCAGAACCGCCATACGCCGGTCGACAGGATTGATGGGGCGCCCTTCGCCCTTGATGCGCCGAATGGACGCGTCACTGTTCACCGCCACAACCAAGCGATCGCCCAAGCGCCTTGCCTCTTCCAGATAGCCCACATGGCCGGCGTGAATAATGTCGAAACATCCATTGGTAAATACAATGGTCTCGCCGCTGGCGCGGGCATCCTCGATGGCTATCAACAATTGCTCTTCGCTGACCACGCCTCTCTCTGAACCCTGTTCATATTGAATGGCGCGGCGCAACTCGGGGGCACTGACCGTCGCCGTTCCCAGTTTGCCTACAACAATGCCCGCTGCCAGGTTCGCCAATGCCATGGCCTCGGGAATGGTTTGGCCGGACGCCATAACCGCCGCCAGAATGGCAATAACCGTATCGCCCGCACCCGTCACGTCGAAAACCTCGCGCGCGCGCGCGGGCAAATGCAACTCAGGTTGTTCCGGACGCAGCAGCGTCATGCCCTGCTCACCACGTGTGATCAGCAGCGCCTTGAGTTCAAGTTCGGCCATGAGCGCCGCACCCTTGTCAGACATTTCCTGCTCGCTGCGGCAGCGACCAACCACAGACTCAAATTCCGAGAAATTGGGGGTCAACAGGGTCGCACCGCGGTAGCGACGAAAATCACTGCCCTTGGGGTCTACCAGTACGGGGATGTTTTTGGAACGCGCCAAGCCAATCAATGACTGGCAATCCTGAAGGCTGCCCTTGGCGTAGTCGGAGAGCACGAGCGCATCCATGTAGGGCATAAGCACTCCCGCCTTGGACACAAAGTCCGAGCTATCCGCCGCGTCAAAAGGCTCTTCAAAGTCCATGCGCAACAATTGTTGGTGGCGACTGACAACGCGCAATTTGGTAATGGTGGGCTTGGCCTCGGAAATCTGAAAGTCTGTGCGAATACCAGCGGCCTTCAGCCGCCCTTGCAGTACCTGACCCGCTTCATCGGATCCAATAACCCCTATGAGAGAAGCACCGGCGCCCAGGGCCGCGATGTTAAGAGCCACGTTACCCGCGCCGCCGGGTCTGTCTTCTGCCTGCCCCACTTTAACGACAGGCACAGGGGCCTCAGGCGAAATACGAGTGGTGCCGCCATGCCAATAGCGATCAAGCATGACATCGCCGACCACCAAAATGTGGGCCCGGTCAAAATGCGGCATGGTCAAATACATAATGTGTCCTATTGAGTGTCTGCGGACGATCAGTGAGGAGTTTCAGACTCTTCGGTAGTGTTTTCATCATCGTCTTGAAACCGACGGGAGTGCAGTTTAGCGTAGTGCCCGCCCAGCGCCAGTAGCTGTGCATGGGTGCCCTGCTCAACGACCTGGCCATCGGCCATCACGACAATCCTGTTGGCACTTTCGATGGTGGAGAGCCTGTGGGCTACCACAAAGGTTGTTCTGCCGCGCATTACCTGCTCCAGAGCGGCCTGGATATAGTGCTCGGATTCATTGTCCAGTGCCGAAGTAGCCTCATCCAAAATAAGAATGGGGGCATCTTTTAAGATCGCACGCGCGATAGCCAAACGCTGCCGCTGGCCACCCGACAGGCGGGTACCGCCCTCGCCGATTACAGTATCAAATCCCTCGGGTAGCTGCTCGATAAATTCTGTGGCATAGGCTGCATCGGCAGCGCGCCGAATAGCGTCGGGATCCGTATTCGCCAGGCTGCCATAAGCAATATTCGCGGCCACCGTATCGTTAAATAACACCACTTGCTGGTTTACCAGCGCTATCTGTTCCCGCAGGTTTTGCAAGCGGTACTCGCGGATGGACACATCATCAAGCAGTATTTCTCCGTCTTGGTAGTCATAAAAACGGGACAACAAGCTAACGAGCGTTGACTTGCCACTGCCCGATCGCCCAACCAACGCGACTACCTCGCCCGACTTTACGTCAAGATTAACGTCTTTGAGTGCAGGCTCAGCGATGCCTGGATAGCGAAAGCACAGATTTCTAAAGCTGACCTGCCCCTGAACGCGTTCGACATCGCGCGTGCCTGCATCCCGCTCGGGCGCCTGATCAAGCAAATTGAACACGCTATCGGCCGCCGCAACACCCTTAAGAATAATCGGAGCCACCTCTCCCAGGCGGCGCATGGGTTGCAACATGGCACCGACGGCGGTCATATAGGCCACAAACTCCGCCGGGTTATCCAGTTCCATCACATTCAGCGCAAGATAAATCAACGCCGCAATCGCAAAGGCAACAATCAGCTGAATCAATGGCGTATTAGCCGCTGCCGTTACCACAATTTTCATATTTTGCTGGTAATTTTTTT
>CBFGWO010000060.1:0-19473 GCA_965652595.1 uncultured Cellvibrio sp.
GGGGTCTCACCGACGACAGCTCGTGGATGCGAACCATTTGGGATGATGAGTGGCCTTTGTTGTTCAACGGTGACTTCACCACGAAACCAGCATTTCACGGGGTCAGAGAGGCACTGCTGGAGCAGTAGCTGGTGCAAAATCAGAAGGTTTCTTTGTATTGATGATGGGCCCTGTTTGCAGAATCAGGGCCGATCTTATATTGATTCAATGTCGTCGAGTCAGATTACCGGTTCAGCTCTCTTATGCATTCTTGCGCAGTATCTGAGTATTTCCGCATGGGATCACGAGGTGCCTCAGGCGCATAATAAATTTTCTGTGCAAAGTCTTTGTAGTTTGTGATGGCGTCTGACATTTCTGCTGCATTGAGGATGCCACTAAATCGACGATCCAGGCACTGGCAAAATTTAACATCCTTCTGAGTTGCCCGACCAGATTTAGCGTCGAAACAAGCGCTTGCCAGCTTCGGTTTGACCTGATGTTTTGATGTGTCACGATCGACAAACGTAAACGTGGTACTGGTATCGGTTTGTAGAGTTTTTTCTCCGTATGCCAGTCGGCGCAAATTTTCTGAAAATTGCTGTTGAAAGCCACTATTGCAATCATTTTCCTTAAAGATTCGCTCCAAATCACTGTTTGCCCCCTGGATAGTGTCTGTAATTATGCGGTTTACTGAACCCACATCATTCAGAGCCATCCGGTAAACGCCGCTGTAATGTGTGCCTACCTTGTCTTTTAGTTCATTAAATTTCTCCCAATATTCGGGGCGCACCTGAACCGTATCAGAATAAGTGCTTATCGGCGGCATATTGTTATATTCCGTGGTAGTTTCGTAGGTATAGGTAGGTGCGCCTTTAGGGATTAACGCCGGGCAGTTCACAGAAAAATAGGCCTGATAGCGCATGTACAATTGCATGTACGCAATGCTGTGCTCCAAAGCTTCTCGATTTCTTATCGCACCATTAAATATTTGCCCGACTTCAGGGTAGGTTGCGTAAGTTGCCCAATAGGATGGCGGTCGATAAATAGTGCCTTGTTTGGCGGCTAGATCGCGATCTGCTTTGATCTGTGCCTCATACTCAGCTTGTTTTGGATTGATCCGCTGTGGATTAGCCGCATTTTGCTGAAAATAGTCGCGCTGCTTTTGTGCAATCTGTTCCAGCTGGTTAGACTGCTCCTGGATTTTTGCCAGTGTCGTAAAAGTATCTGCTTGCTGATTTATTGGAGGATTCCACCATTCAAGAGGCGTTCCACGCTGAACACGCTGACCATGAAAGAGGAATGTTTTAAGCGCTCTGGCTACTGGAAGAGTGCTTGCTGGATCAAGGGTCTGAGGCGGATAATACTGCACTAAATCTCGGCTGCGAGGTTTCGGTGGAAAAATAATATCTCGATCATAAAAGTATACTGACGCTGAAGCCGTTGTTGATTGCGCATCGCCCTGTACATGGGGCGCTACGTGTTTGCGAAACCAGGGCAACATCTCTGAAGCTTCTTTCTCAATCAATTCATCCGGCTTGAACTTCTTAATCACCACAAAAACCTCTGTTGCCGGATGGAGGCTTTCAACTTTAAATACCTGCGTGTTGTCGATATCGCCAACTTTGACGGCGTCGTAATAGCCCAAATGCGCGAGATCCTTATTTGCAACCTGGGTTTTGCGTCCGGAAAAAAGCGAGTGCTCGCGCCAGACCGGAATATTCACTTCGTAGTTCCAGCCCTCTTTTGCAATTTCAGGGAATAGATCTTCACGTACCGCAATTTCAATGGCGCTTTTTGCGGCTGCAACATAAGGGGCGTCGCTGGGTGCCGTGGGGTCAGTCAAACCCAATAGCGTGAGCTCTGCTACGCGCCGCTGCTGACCTTCGCCAAACACGGTAAAGCTCATTTTGACGCAGGATGAATTGCCTGCTGGAATTTCCTTTGGGAATACCGCTGGACTCGAGGGCAATTTACTGATGTTGCTATTGCCAGTGTATATCTTCCGTAGGGCTACAGAGGCTTGTTGGCGTTGAAGATATTTGGTGTTTTGACCACAGGGATTGTCTGTAATAGTAGCCTGCGTGCTTTGCCCATAAATGGTCTCCTGTGTCTGTGGTGAAGGGTGTTTTCCGCTTCTTTGCAGCAAATCTAAAAAAAGTTGGTACTCCCTGCTTACCTGTGTTACTTGCTGAGCGATTTTTGCCCTTTGCTCTTGCTGAGCCTTCATGGCTTGAGCCATTTCTTCTCTGGATCTCATTCCACCTGTTCGCAAGCTGGTTTGCTCGAATTCGATAATGCACCTCTGATACATATTCATCCGAACGCGATATTGCTTATAGGAAAAAGCGTAAGCATCTATGGCTTTTTGCGTTGCAGCGGTTTTGGCATTCGGTGCCGCCGGTGGCTCAGGTTGTGGGCAGCTGGTGGTCGCGAAAGCTGAGGATATCATCAAGCCTGTTAGCAAAAACATGCAGAATGGCATCTTAATGAGGTGTCGCCAGGTAGCGTATTTAAATTCCATAATGAGAATCCTGTATTTTTTGATGTGAGGCACTGTGTATTTCTGAGTCGCACAGTTTTAGATACTTTTGCGCAATTAGGAGAAGGAAGACAGAAGATATTGTTGAAGCTAGCTGCTTAAGGTGTACGTACCAGCCTTACATAATGATCGTCAGTTTTATAAATGATGCGAAGGTCTCCATCACTGAAATGGATGTTCCATGCGCTTCCAGAATTTGTCGCGACAGGTGTAGAAGTCCAGTACCAACTTGGTCGCGTAGACGGAAAAATAACCTGGTTAGTGCTGGGATTCCAGCAGCGATACTCGATAATAGATGCCAGTTCATTTTTATTAGGTAGACGCCAGTCTGCATGCCCCGCGTACCCATCTCCATTGTGTGCAAGAGCCTCTTGCCAAGTATATTTTTTATAAAGACCCGCACACCTACCATTCTCCCAGCGCTCTCCAAGATTACAGCGCATCCACATCAAGCCGGTGGTGCTATGCGTTACGGTACCGTCGTTATGTACGATGAAATCGGCGGTAGGTGTCGTTGGTCTGATAGACGTGTTTTGTTGGCCACACGTCATCTCTGCGGTTGCTGTTGAGGATAGGAAAAGCAAGCCAGCTAATATTTTTGAGGTAATATTCATCATCTCTCCTGGATTTTAGTTATAACGCATTCAATGTATCAGTAAATACCAAGTCCAAAATTCACTGATTGCCTCTTACCAACCAAGTGTTAGCAAATGAAGACTTATCAATGTGGTTTTGACTGAAACCATTAAAATTGACAACCCATGCAGATTTTTTCGTCCTTGCATCGGTTAGGGATGACCACAAGTAATAAACATCAGGAAAGTAATCTTTATCAAAGCCATTTTCCGAGCTGCTATTGTTTCGTATGCCTAATAGTTCAATTCGTGTGGGTAGTCGCCAATCCGTAAAGCCACAAGGCGCTACATTATTCGCATGCTGAATCAGCGCGTGAGTGTCGCAGGAGCTGCCAGTGCAGATACCACCATTTTGCGTTCCCGCATCTCCGCCATTGGTCGTGTTGTCGGGGTCATACCAGGAGTAAGATCCCCCTTTGTTTATCCACCAGACTAACTCCGTGTGGTTGTCACGCACACATATCCAACTAGTGGCGCTTGCAGCCAGAGGGGTACCACCGCTGTTCAATTTTGTGAAATCAAAACCCGCAACTCCTCCGCCAATCTTTGGCAAATTTCCCGCCCGAGCCTGTGCGTCTCGACCATGATCACCGTCCTGCCCAGAAAAGCCTTCCACTGGGCAGGGTAGATTGTTGCGTCCCGTGGCGCCGCCGCATAGATCCATGCCCGTATCGTTTAATAAGCCTGATCCGTAACGCGGTGTTGGGCCGGCTGGACTTCCCATCAGTTCAAAACTGGGCTCGCTTTCGCCGCCTGCTTGTGAGGAGGCGACTACAACCAGGTAATACAGGTGTCCATTGACTAGCCCGGATATGGTCACGGGAGAGGTCACATTCAGCAAGGCATTGCCACCGTCCAGAGTTGCATGGTTGTCAGGTGTTACACCGGTTTCCAGAGCGTAGTAGATATCATATTTTTCGGCACCTTCAACATCAAACCAGGATACGGTTACCGCACCATCTTCATCGGCGACTGAGAGAAAAAAGGGGGCTTCAGTGCGCGCACCAGAAGCAATGCTACTTGTTGCACTACTGGACGCTAGACTGCTCGAAATACTTGAAACGGTTGAGCTTGATGAAATGCTAGAAGCAGTTGAGCTTGTTGAAACGCTGGAAGCTATCGAACTGGAAGGGCTTGAGGAAGACGGCGCGGGAGTTGTACTACCAGAGCCACCGCCGCCGCCACATCCATTGAGCCCTTGGGCAAAAAGTAGTGCAAATCCTATGCGAGTTAGATGCTGGAATACGCTTGTCATATCTTTTCCTTAGGCACTCTTTATTTGAAAACACAGCGATATTGAAGCGAATCCGCCGATTCGCTGAGTTCTAACCGCCAAGACTGTATCATTAGCAATGTAAAAATGAGATTAAATTGGCGCGCAAATCCTATCACAGCGTGGGATTCGGGAAACCTACCATTTAGGGGGAGTTAGCTGCATGCCTGTGTTAAAAATTTCGACGAAAATAGATCCGTGGATCTACTCAAAAGTCGTCCCGTTGAGCGGAGGTGGTACTTTCCAACTGCAACGCAATTGCCTCCGCCTCCCTGCTCAAATACACATAATCCCCCAGCTTGCCATTGCGCTGAGCCTGAATAGCTGCGTGGCGTTTTGCCTGGTAATCCTCCGCCAGTTTTTGCTCCGCTTTCAGGTAAGTGGTTTTGTAGAGTGAGATCGTTTAGCTGCCCTCATTGATTGGCTGTGAGACTTTTCAGCGCTACCGCCGCTGCGGCGGTGCGGTTTTCTACCCCGAGTTTGCGAAAAATTTGTTCCAGGTGTTTGTTAACGGTGCGTGGGCTCATGTCGAGTATCTGGCCGATTTCACGGTTGGTTTTGCCTTGGGCAATCCACAGGAGAACATCGGCTTCGCGCCCGGTAACGGCAAATACCTCGCGTAGCTTTTCGGTTGCGGCGCTGGCTCTGGGCGCCTGGCTTAGGCGCAGAAGTAATTCCTTGTCGTCTACCTGGGCGAGAAATTCCACTACCAGGGGTTGGGCTAAAAAATTGAGCGGCAGTTTGCGGCCGGCTTCGGGCTTGTGTTGCAGCCAGTCTTGCAGGTGGTGGGTGAGGGATTGCTGTTCTTCGCGGCTGGTGATGTTTTGCAGCAGTTGGTGCACCTGGGGTGTGGCCCAGAGCAGGTGGCCGCTTTTGTCAACTGCTAATAAAAATTGGCCAGCGCTGTCGAGGGCGGTGCGCGCGCTTTGGGTGAGGCGCGCATTGCTTAAATGCACACGCATGCGCGCGACCATTTCATCGTTGTTGATGGGCTTGGTCACGTAATCCACACCCCCCGCTTGCAGGCCCATGACCACATGCTCGGTATCAGAAAGCCCGGTCATGAAAATTACCGGGATATTTTCCAGCGCCGGGTGTTGTTTGAGTTGGCGGCAGGTTTCAAAACCGTCCATCTGCGGCATGATGGCGTCGAGAAGAATAATGTCGGGTGTCATGGTTTGGCTGATGGTTAAGGCTTGCACGCCGTCCAGTGCAAGTGCCACGCGAAAGCCTTCGCTTTCAAGTAAATCCTTGAGCATATGAATGTTGTCGATGGAGTCGTCGACAATCAGTGCCAGGGGTTTTTCAGCGGCCTTCATCATTCGCATTCAACCGTTTCTATCAGTGAGTCGTCGGTTTGTTCGTAGCACCAGGTGAGCTGTAGCAGTCGGCCCAGGTGGTCGAGCAGTTGGGCGATACGCACAGGTTTTATCACATACGCCTGGTGCAGGCTGGGTGCCTCTGGGTCGGCTTGCGCCGGTTGATTGCGGCCTTCGCTGGCGTCGGCCGAGACCATAATAATAGGCATCACATAACCGGCTGCGCGCACTTGCGCCGCTAGCTCCCAACCGTCGAGGCCGGGCATGGAAACATCCACCAGCAGTGCATCGGGTAGGTCGTTGCGCGTGTTGCTTTCGCGCAGTAGCGCTAGGGTGTCGAGCGGGTTGCCCAGCTCCGACATATCAAATCCAAGGGGCATAAGCAGCGAGCGCATCAGCTGGCGATGCGAGGCATCGTCGTCGATTACCAGCAAGCGTTTTACGGGGCCGTGGTAGCCAAAAATGGCATCGGCAGGATTGAGGTTTTTATCTTCAGCGATGATGTGGGTGGCGGCCAGCATCAGGCTGACTTTAAATTCGCTGCCTTGGCCGGGTGTGCTTTTTACCGAAATATCGCCACCCATAATGTCGGTGAGCAGGCGTGTGATTGTTAGCCCAAGGCCGGTGCCCGATGCAGTGGAGCCAGGTGTGCGCACCCGCTCAAATGGCCGAAAAATACGTTCGATGTTTTCCGCAGCTATACCGAGGCCAGTGTCGGTAACGGTAAATTCCGCCACCTGACTGCGATAGCGCAGCTTGAGTGAAATACTGCCCTGGTCGGTATACTTGACCGCGTTGGAAAGCACATTGATTAAAATTTGTCGCAGTCGCTTTTCATCGGTGCGCACCGTGTCGGGCAAGTAGTCGTGACATTCGTAGTTAAAGCTCAAGCCCTTTGCTTCGGCTTGCAGGGTGAACATATGCACCAGCTGATCCATAAGCGCGCGAATTTTCACTTCGTCCTGATGAAGGTCCAGCCGCCCGGCTTCAATTTTGGAAATGTCCAGCAAGCCTTCAATCAAATCCGCCAGGTGTTCGCCACTGCGGCGAATCACGCCCAGCGCATCTCGACGGCGGGGGGGAATATCCTGAGCTTTTTCCAGTAGCTGCGCATAACCCAATATGGCGTTGAGTGGCGAACGCAGTTCGTGACTGATGCCGGTGAGGTAGCGGCTCTTGGCCAGGTTGGCGGCCTCGGCGTGCTCTTTGGCTTCTTGCAGGGCTTTATCGGTGCGTTCGTGTGCGCTTATCTCTTCCATCAACAAGCGCGTTTGTCGCTGGGTTTCTTCCTGGGCGACCACGCGGCTTTCGTGGGCCAGCACAAACAGCCAGCTGACCACGCCGGTAATAATCACCAATAAAAAAAACACCTTCC
The DNA here is from genome assembly GCA_965652595.1 of uncultured Cellvibrio sp. Lineage (GTDB taxonomy): Bacteria > Pseudomonadota > Gammaproteobacteria > Pseudomonadales > Cellvibrionaceae > Cellvibrio. The sequence goes on from CBFGWO010000060.1 coordinate 7,121, forward strand.
AGAGCGTACCTGCCAATAACTGCGCTGCGGCCGCATCTTGAATAATGGTTTGGTAATAAATCAGCGACAGCAACAAGGCTGAAAGGCCGTTAATCACCACCACCAGGCTGACAAAGTGCGCCAGACGCGAATTAATTGAAGGAATAATCGACGCGGGTACAAAGGCGCGTACAAAATTGCGCAGTTGATCGGCATAGCCAGCGCCGGGTTTACAGTAATCGTGGCAGCGCGCATCTAGCGAGCAACAGAGCGAGCAAATATTGCCTGCGTAGGCCGGGCAGTGGGTTATGTCTTCCTGTTCAAAGCGGTGTTCGCAAATACAACAAGTCACCAACCCTTCGGGTGAATCTATCGCCACTGTGGGGCGCGCTATGTAGTAGCGACCCTGGGTTCCCCAGGCGATCAGTGGCGAAATAATTAACGCCGCGAGCAGCGCAATAAAATGTGAAAGCGCTTGGGCAACCTCACCAGCGGCGCCCAGATGGCAGAGGATGCCAATCGCCGACGCCAGCAACATTGCACCAAAGCCCACGGGGTTGATGTCGTACAGGTGCGCGCGTTTGAATTCAATGTGGGGTGGGCTAAACCCCAGCGGTTTGTTGATCACCAGGTCGGCTACCAAGGCGCCCAACCAGGCAACAGCTACTATGCCGTAAACACCGAGTGTTTGTTCCAGCGCCTGGTAAATACCCAGCTCCATCAACAGCAGTGCAATGGTGACGTTAAACACCAGCCATACCACGCGCCCCGGATGGCTATGGGTGAGGCGCGAGAAAAAATTCGACCAAGCAATGGAGCCTGCGTAGGCATTGGTGACGTTGATTTTTACTTGGCAGAGGATGACAAAAATACCCGCAATCGCCAGCGCAACTTCGGGTGAGTGGGTTACGTAGCTAAAAGCCACCATGTACATGCGCGTGGGATCGGCGGCTTGGTCAGTGCTAACGCCATGACCCACGGCCAGCACGGCAAGAAATGAGCCCGCGAGAATTTTTATCGCGCCTATCACAATCCAACCTGGGCCGCCCGCCATCAATGCCAACCACCAACGCCCTTTGTGGCCGGGCTTTGGCGGTGGCAAAAAGCGCAAAAAATCCACTTGTTCGCCAATCTGCGCAATCAGCGAAAAAATCACTGCCGAGGCTGCCCCAAATACCAGGATGTTAAATCCCTGATCCGATGCATCGGCGGGCAGGTCTCGACCTTGGAATTTAGTCCAATCCTGCACTGAACTGATATCGGCATAGAGGATGTAGGCAAAGGGTAAAAGTTGCAGAAATATCCAGAACGGCTGAGTCCAGAGTTGAAAGCGACTGATAAACGTAATGCCGTGGGTTACCAGTGGAATAATCAATATGGCACTGAGTAGGTAGCCCAGTGCCAGGGGAATGGCAAATAGCAGTTCCAGCGCCATGGCCATAATGGCGGCTTCGAGTGCAAAAAATATAAAGGTAAACGAGGCGTAGATTAGCGAGGTGATAGTGGAGCCTATGTAGCCAAAACCCGCACCACGGGTGAGCAAGTCGATATCCACACCGTATTTGGCGGCGTAATAGCTGATAGGAATGGCGGTTAAAAAAATAATCAGGCTAACGGCGAGTATGGCTGCCAGCGCGTGATCAAAACCATAGTGCAGGGTAATGGCGCCGCCAATGGCTTCCAGTGCAAGAAACGAAATTGCGCCCAGTGCTGTAGTGGCCACGCGCGCGGCAGACCAGCGCCGTGCCCGCTTGGCGGTAAAGCGCAGGGCGTAGTCTTCCAGGGTTTGGTTGGCGACCCACTGGTTGTAATTGCGCCTTACCCGAAAAATATGTTGCTTGGCTGTCATGGCGTTTCCGCAGCACGGATGCATTCATTTGATGCGTTAATTTTCCGGCCAGTTCGCTTTTGGTGCATTGTCCTCCCGCTGACGCCTCCTTAACGCGCAACAGGCGCTGCGCTTTTTATGTCCTTCAAACTCTGTGCCATTGCATAGCGGCGATGAGGTACCTACGTCATTTAACCCAGTTTGCTGGGGCATTTGTCGCATGGGCCAAACACCCGCCACTCACCAGAATAAATTCCGTGGGCATTGCTTGCTTTTCTTGATTCAAAGCACGCCTTTAGGGGTTTCAATATTCTGATGAGGGTAAACCATGAGTACTTCAACAAAGAGCACCGGGCTTGTCGCCTCCATGACAAGAAACCTGTTTGCCTTGGCAGCGGGTTTGACCATGACTTTTGCCACGGCATCGGCAGAGGTCAACACCACCGGCCTGGCGGTGACCGATAAAACCGTTAAGGTGGGCATACTCCACTCAGTGACCGGCACCATGGCCATCAGTGAAACGGGATCTGTGCAAGCCGAAAAACTGGCGATAGAGCAGATCAACGCCTCCGGTGGTGTGCTGGGTCGTCAAATCGAATTTATCCAGGAAGACGGCGCCAGCGATTGGCCAACCTTTGCGGAAAAATCGCGCAAGCTGTTGGTAAACGACAAGGTGGCTGCGGTGTTCGGTTGCTGGACATCCGCTTCGCGCAAAGCCGTATTGCCCGTGTTTGAGCAGTACAACGGTATGCTCTACTACCCCACCTTTTATGAAGGGCTTGAGCAGTCACCCAACGTGATTTACACCGGCCAGGAAGCGACCCAGCAAATTATTGCGGGTATCGACTGGGTGGTAAAAAACAAGGGTGCAAAAACCTTTTACCTGCTCGGCTCGGATTACATCTGGCCGCGCACCTCCAACAAGATTGCGCGTAAGCACATCGAAAAGCTGGGCCTGAAAGTGGTGGGTGAAGAGTACTACCCGCTGGGCCACACGCAATTCAACTCGGTGATCAACAAAATCAAGCTGCGTAAACCCGATGTGATCTACGCCATCGTCGTGGGCGGCTCCAACGTGGCCTTTTACAAGCAGCTAAAAGCCGCCGGTATCGATATGACCAAGGAAAGCCCACTGGTGCTGACCATTTCGGTAACCGAAGATGAGATTCTGGGTATTGGTGGTGAGAACATGGTAGGTGCTTATGCGGCCATGAAATATTTTCAAAGCCTGGATAACGAAAACAACCTCGCGTTTGTAAAAGCCTTTAAAGAGCGTTGGGGCAAAGACGCGGTGATTGGTGACGTCACCCAAGCGGCTTACCTCGGCCCCTGGTTGTGGAAAGCTGCTGTGGAAAAAGCGGGTTCGTTTGATATCGACAAGGTGCGTGCAGCCTCTCCGGGGATTGAACTCACTACCGCCCCCGAAGGCTACGTGAAAATTCACCCCAACCATCACCTCTGGTCTAAAACCCGCATCGGCCTGGCCCAGCCAGACGGTCAATACAAGGTAGTCTTTGAAACCGATGAGCTGATTGAGCCGGATCCCTTCCCCGAAGGTTATCAATAAGCCTGGACACACCAGCGGCGCAAGCCGCTGGTGATCTCGCAGGGCGTGTGGTTTTTTGGGTATGTGCGTTGACTTGTATAAGGGGATTTGGCGATGTTTGCTGACTATAGCAGTGCGGAATTGCTCTCCATTTTTGCCATGCAAGGCTTTGCCGGGCTGATTCTCTTTTCAGTGTTTGTGCTCATGGCTTTGGGTTTGGCAATTATTTTCGGGCAGATGGGTGTTATCAACATGGCCCACGGCGAGTTTATGATCCTGGGCGCCTACATCACTTTTTTAACCTCCAATTATTTTGCGCAAAATCTGCCGGATTATTTCGGCTATTACTTTTTCTTCGCCATGATTCTGGCGTTTATCGCGGCCGCGTTATTGGGCGCGCTGGTGGAATGGAGCATGATCCGTCATCTCTATCACCGCCCACTGGATACGTTGCTGGCCACCTGGGGCTTAAGCCTGATACTGCAACAACTCTATCGCACGACCTTTGGTGCGCGTGAGGTCGGCGTGACCCTGCCGGATTGGTTGATGGGTTCCTATGCACTCTCCGATACCATCGAGATTCCGATCAACGGTGTTTTTGTCATGAGCTTGACGCTGTTTATTTCTGTTGTCGTGGCGCTGATGATGTATCGCTCGCGCTGGGGAACCCAGGTGCGCGCCGTAGTACAAAACCGCCCCATGGCGGGTGCTGTGGGCATTAATACCGCCAAGGTGGATCGCATGACCTTTTCGCTTGGTTGCGGTATTGCGGGCATCGCGGGCAGTGCTTTTACCATGATCGGTTCCACTGGGCCGACCTCGGGCCAGCTGTATATTGTTGATACCTTTTTGGTGGTGGTTTTTGGCGGTGCAACCAGCTTGCTCGGCACCATCGCCTCGGCCTTCACGATTTCCCAGGCGCAATCGTCCATGGAATTTTTCCTGAGCGGCTCCATGGCCAAGGTGCTTACCCTGCTGTTTGTGGTTGTGGTGTTAATGCTGCGTCCGCAAGGGCTCTTCACCCTTAAAGTTCGTCGCTAGGAGGAATCGGCTATGTCCTATCAAGGTTTACGTACGCTGTTACCACGCCAGGATCTGTTGGGCTTTGTGGTGCTGGCGGTGATATTGCTGGTGGTACTTCCCTTGTCTTTGGATTTGTTTCGTTTGAATCTGGTAGGTAAGTATTTGACCTACGCATTCGTGGCGGTGGGGCTGGTGCTCTGCTGGGGTTATGGCGGTATCTTGAGTTTGGGGCAGGGCGTTTTTTTTGGCTTGGGTGGCTATGGCATGGCGATGTTTTTAAAACTCGAAGCCTCAGACCCGGAGAGTACCAAAATTCAATCTACGCCGGGCATACCGGATTTTATGGATTGGAATCAGGTAACCGAATTGCCGTTTTTTTGGGAGCCCTTCCATAGCCTTACGCTGACGATTATTGCCATCATCCTGGTGCCGAGCTTTTTTGCTTACATTATTGGTGTGGCCATGTTCAAGCGTCGTGTGGGCGGTGTGTACTTCGCCATTATTACCCAGGCGCTGGCCGCGATCCTCACGATTTTGATTATCGGCCAGCAGGGTTATACCGGCGGTGTAAACGGCATGACTGACCTGCGCACACTCAAAGGCTGGGATATTCGTACCGACGACGCCAAGTATTTTTTCTATTACTTTTGTGTGTTTATGTTGTTTGTGTGCCTGTTTATTGCGCAGTTTATTCGCAAGAGCAAACTGGGCCGCTTGCTGGTGGCCATGCGCGATAAAGAAGACCGGGTGCGCTTTTCCGGTTACGACGTTGCCAACCTCAAGATTTTTATCTTCTGCGTGGGCGCGGCCTTCTCGGCGATTGGCGGTGCCATGTTTACACTGCAAGTGGGCTTTATGTCGCCAACCCTGGTGGGCATAGTGCCTTCAATTGAAATGGTGATTTTCTGCGCTGTGGGTGGCCGCTTGTCATTAATCGGCGCCGTTTACGGTGCGCTGCTGGTGAACTGGGGCAAGACCTATTTCTCCGAAAGTTTTCCTGAATTGTGGTTGTTCGCTATGGGTGGCTTATTTATCGGTGTGGTAATGGCCTTCCCGAACGGGCTGGCCGGTTTGTACAACACCTACTTTGCCGCGCGTATGAATGATTTGATCGGGCGAATAAGTATGCCGAGAAAAGTGGTCAAGCCAGCCGCGCCTTCCTCAATAGCTACACAGCCAGTAGGAGTTGCCCATGAGCCCCAGTAATACGGATTTTGTGTTGGCTGTTGAAGGCTTGACTGTCTCTTTCGATGGCTTCAAAGCGGTCAACGATTTGAGTTTTTACGTGGATGAAAACGAAATCCGCGTGATTATCGGCCCCAATGGTGCGGGTAAAACCACGGTGCTGGATCTGATTTGTGGTCGCACCCGAGCGACCGAAGGCTCAATTAAATTTCGTAATCGCGAACTCACCAAAATGCGCGAGCACGACATCGTTAAAGCCGGGGTAGGGCGTAAGTTCCAAAACCCCTCGATCTATGGCGACCTGACGGTGTTCGAAAACCTGGAAATTTCTTTTCCGCGCGGTCGCTCGGTTTTTGGTGCCCTGGCATTTAAACGCGATGCTGAGGTGATTAACAAAGTCCACGAAGTGGCGGAGATGATTTTTCTCAGCGACTTTTTGGATATGCAGGCCGAACTGCTTAGCCACGGGCAAAAGCAATGGCTGGAGATTGGTATGTTGCTCATCCAGGACCCTGAGTTGCTGATGCTCGATGAGCCAGTAGCGGGTATGTCGGTGGCGGAACGTCAGCAGACCGCTGAGCTGCTGCGCAAAATTACCCAGAACCGCTCGGTGATTGTGATCGAACACGATATGCAATTTGTGGCACAGATTGCAGACAAGGTAACGGTACTACACCAAGGCAAGATTTTGGCCGAAGGCTCGGCCGAAAAGGTTAAGCAGGACCCGAAAGTGATAGAAGTTTACCTGGGCCATTAAACGCGAGGACTCACCATGCTAGCAGTTTCTGATTATCGTGTTGCCTATGGCCAAAGCGAAGTCTTGCACGGCTTGAATTTTTCGGTGGCACCGCGCGAAATCGTCGCCATTTTGGGCCGCAACGGTATGGGCAAAACCACGCTGATGAAATCCCTGATGGGGGTTATCCCCACTGCCAGTGGCAGCGTCAAATTGGGCGATAAAGAAGTATCCAAAATGAAAAGCTACCAGCGGGTAGCCCAGGGCTTTGGCTTTGTGCCCCAGGGCCGAATGATTTTTTCGAGCATGACGGTTAAAGAAAATATTGAAACTGGGCTCACCACCAGCAAACACAAAAGCGTACCGCGCGACCTGTACGATATGTTCCCGGTGCTGCTGGAAATGCGCAACCGTCGCGGCGGCAATCTCTCCGGCGGCCAGCAACAACAGCTCGCCATCGCTCGCGCCCTGGCGAGCGATCCCAAAATGTTATTGCTGGATGAACCCACTGAGGGTATTCAACCCTCCATCATTCGCGAGATGGCGCGTACCCTTAAACAAATCCGCGATCAGCGCGGCCTTTCCATTGTGGTATCCGAGCAGGTGCTGAGTTTTGCCCTGGACATCGCCGACCGGATTCTGGTGATTGAAAAAGGCGAGATAGTGCACCAAGAGCTGCGCAGCTCGGTGGATGAGGCGAAGATTGCGTCTTATTTGGCGGTGTGATTTGTCGTAATTCTACGTCTTTAGTGTTTCAAGCTTCTTGACCGCCCCTGTCGATAAGGCTACCGTAACGCGGTATTGTTATCGATTGGCGGCGTAAGCATTACACTGGGTGAATCTAAGGATCGAAGTTAATGCTGTTGAAGCACTTTTAATAAAAATGGAAAACACTCATGATAGACCTCCTCTTTTCATTCTCAGCTTATCTGGGAATAGTCGCTACCATCATTCTTATATTAAAGCTACTCGGCAAGGTCGAGATTCGCTGGAAGTGGCTGCTGTTATCGTTAGCCCTTTTTATTTTATATTTTCTGGCGATAATCATTGGCATTCCACTGGAGCCCATTTTCGGTCAGCTTAGCTGGAACTGGGGTGGCAAACTACTCGCTATATTTCTCTGGATGTTTGCTCTCATCGCAACGCTCAGGCTCAAACCCGGCTTTAAGATGGCTGATGCTGGATTCACCTTTCGTCAGCATCAGGGATCGATTAAGCCAACATTGATCGTGATAGTGGTTACGCTAACATTTCACCTGCTTTTGACCTACGCACTTGGTGGCAGCAGCTATGATACCGAAGAGCTTTGGTTTCAAGGCTTAATGCCCGGCCTGGACGAAGAGCCTATGTTTAGAGGCATTCTTTTGTACTTTCTTACCCTGGCGCTCATCTCAAGCCGCATCAACCTGCTCGGCGCACACCTCAATCTCGCTGGCTTGCTACTAGTGATTGTCTTTGGATTAGCCCATGGTTTGCAGTTTGCTGGCGGCGCCTGGAATTTCTCCGCCGTCAGCATACTAATTACCGGTTTGTACGGTTTTGTACTTTTGTGGATTCGGGAGCGAACTGGTAGCTTGGTTTTTCCTATAGTCGCGCACAATGCCATCAACTTTCTGGGTCAGTTTGTACCTGCCCCTTAGCCGACTCCTTGTTACGGTAATCCATTTTTATTTCGCTCCGGTAGGCCTTAACAACCGATCTTGAAGGTGCATTTATGCAGTTATCCACGATAGCTATTTTCGTATTCATTTCTTCTGTGTTGGTTTTGTATGGTTTGGTGGATATCACTCAGCAAGCGAAGTCTGATGAGCCAATTGAGTGGAGTTTTCCAGCTATCTTGATTGGTTGTGGATCAATTTTCCCGACCCTATTAGGTTTTGTCCCATACATTTTTGAACCTGATGACGATAAAACCGATTCACAGACAGATGGAGATAAATCTGATTTAGAGCCTGATTTTCATGGTAATAAAGAAAGTAATTCAGGAGATGGAAACTTGTAACGCGGTTTTTATGTATCTCAGAGGATAGTTTTCAGGGTGGCTAGGGGAATTGTTCACTCCCGAAGGCCGCAAAGACCACGCTTTTCGACCTCACCGAAACCCTCATTGGTCTTCTTCTTGATTGACTTCCGGAAGAGGCAGTTTGTATTTGGATTCAAGATCATAAAGCCATGTTAGGCCTTTGTAGAATGCGTTGGCCGCTTCAGTGTCAAAATTGCCCAGCCCCATTTCATATCGGCGATTTTGAAGGTCGGTATAATACTGCTCTGCAAGCTGCTCAGCGTTGACGCGATTTGTCCCCTCATACACGCTATCAGGGACAATACCGAAAATGTCAATGTATCCGCGTTTTTCCATCACCAGCTTCCATGCCAGGCTACTTTCCCAGATGGCTTGGCGCTTTTCTTCGATGGACAGGGTATCTACTGTTTGTATGTTCCTGGCATTGATAGAAAAAGTACTGGAATCCAGCCACATAAGAGCGCCAAGCGATCCCAAGGCCGAAGCTTCAAAGTACCAGTGGCGAGCATCTTCGTATCTTTCTGTTTTGAAGTATCGATCAGCTAACACCGTGATCGCTTTCATGTCACCAGATTCTGCCAGCTGGTTGAGTGTGGCTTCCGGGTAAAGGGCATAAATGGCCAGATCCTCTTCACTGAAAAAACCCAGCTCAGCGGCAAGTGACTCAAGAAAATTGATTTCGCGAAAAAAGTCGCCGTGCATTTCAGTCGGGAGATCCGGCTTTTCAGCTTCTTCTGCGGCTTCTTCCTTGGCGTTCAAGAGAGCTTTTACAAAGTCACTGGTAGATGTCTCTGCGTGTGCTTCGGCGACTTCGGGCGGGTTGGCTTCCACTGCGTCAACTTCTTGATACCTTGGCCAGGCGACTACCGCCATGATGACCAAGATGATAAAAGCCGTTGGTAGAAGGTAGCGAATTTTGGCGTGCATATGATGTCCTGTTCAAACACCCAAAAAGGGTTGACTGTGTAAAACTCACCAAACAAAAAAACTGGCCCGCTTGTTGAGAATCTGTGCTGAAAATGTCTGCCGACAGGCGCGGCCAGCCAAGCCATAACAGCAATGCAATGGCAACAAGTGCTCCTCGCGTGGGTGGCAGTAGCGTGCGTGGGGCGCTTGGCTCCAGTTCAGTAAGCGCGCGCGGCGTTCGGCTTCGCTCAAACTGGTGTCGCTACAGGTTTCGTGCAGCCAGTCTTCAAAGGCGTGGTTCATGGCCTTTGCTTGGGGGGTGTCAGGCGCGAAAAATGCCTGCATGTTATGAAACGAAAAGCCTGAGCCAATAATCAGCAGCTTGTCGTGATCAAGGCTGCGCAAAGCCTCGCCCATTCGCAGGTGAATGTCAGGATCAAGGCTTTTGACTAACGAGAGCTGCACGCAGGGAATGCTGGCATCCGGGTAAAGAATTTTTAGCGGCACAAAAACGCCGTGATCCAGGCCGCGATTCTTATCACGATATGTCGGCAGGCCAGCGGTCTCCAACAACCTAGCCACGCGCTCTGCGAGTTCCGGATTGCCTGGCGCCGGATAGCTGATTTGGTAGGATTCCGGTGGAAATCCGTAGTAGTCGTAAATCAACTCGGGATGGGCGCTGTAAGTAACGGCTGGTGTTGCTGTCTCCCAATGGGCGCTGATTACCAAGATTGCCTCTGGGCGGGGGATCTTGGCTGCGATATCTTCCAATACCGATAGCATCTCTGTATGGCCGGGATCTCCCAGCAGCGGCATTGGTCCGCCGCCGTGGGATAGAAAGAGGATAGTCATGCTTATTTCACCTTTGAGGCTGTGGCGTAAGACTAGCAGATTGCTTACGCCTACCGTTAAGCATCCAGCCAATCGGGGTGTAACGCACCAAAAGCTGGTAACTCAACAGGGAGATAGCGAGTGTACTCAACGACGCCAACAGGAATTCCTGCCATAGCCCAGCATTCACATCCATCAACTTCACTTGAATAAACATCAATATGGGTGGGTGAACAATGTAGACCCAGTAAGACGAGTCGGAGATGTAGCGAAAGATTTTATTTTCTATATTCAGGAGTTTTTTGCCCAGAATCAGACACACCAATACCATATACACAGAGATAAACGCGTGTATTGCCGCGATCACAAGGCGTTTTCCACTATCAATATAATAAGCGTCCTGGTTCAGCATCTGCTCAATCGAAAGTGCGCGCGGATAAAGTGTAAAGGCAAAGCCATAGGCCAGCATACTGACCAATAGCAGCCATTTCCAGTGGCGCTCCAGGGCATCCAATTTGTGTATGTTTGTATACAGCAACCACCCCAGCGCAAAAAAAATGCCGTAAAAGCCAAATGACCAAAGTTGTGGATAGATTCGGTCCGGCGCCATGCTCGCCGAGCCTGTCTGCACATAGAGTGAGGGTATCAATGCCAAAGGAAGTAGCAGCAGCAACACCCAATTAATCTTCACTGGCGATAAGTTCGCAAACCATGAGCGAATAGAAAAGGTATGAAGCTTGACCAAAATCAGCGCAACACTATAAAACCAGATTAAATTCAACAAAAACCACAGATGCATGGTCGTAAAAGGCCCTTGCATAGCCTCGGGTGTGCCATGAGTGTCGATAATAAATTGCAGCATGGGTGATTTATTTTCTACCGTGTAGGCGGCGTACACTACCACTCCGATAATGCCCGCCAACACCAGTGGCAGAAAAACCAAAAAGGGTGCCAGCACACGAACACTTCGGTTTTTGATAAAGCCCTTTATCCCTCGCCGGGTTAGTAAGTAGTAGGCAAAAAAACCGGCCACTAGCATAAACAGCGGCATACGAAACAAATGACTGAAGAGCGCGAATGCCTCCAGGCCAATGGATTTGTTCGCATCAGCCATAACCCAAACGTCTGCTGACATGGGCATGTAGGCAAATGCCGCATGAAAAAAAACGCCCAGCATCATTGCAAAGGCGCGAAGGTTATCCATGTAATGAAAGCGCAGGCCACCCGAGAGGATGGTTTGATTCTCAACGTGGTCTCGAGCCTTGGTGTCGGTCATAAGTCTTCCCCTGTTAGTGTGAACACCACTTAATTTGAGCTTGGCCAGCGTAGATCATTCACGCAGGCGTGATAATCGTGTATTTTGTGATAACACTGTTCACGTTAATGAACATTAGCCAAGGCTAGGGGGTAGGCGTATGAGTCGATGGGATGGTTTTGAGGAGTTGGTAGAGGTGGTTAAATGTGGGAGTTTTTCGGCCGCCGCTCTGGCCCTGGGCGTTTCCAAGGCCCATGTCAGTCAGCAAATTAGCAAGCTGGAAGAACGCCTGGGTACCCGGCTGTTGCATCGCACCACCCGCAAAATATCCTTGTCGGAAACCGGCAAGATCTACTACGAGCAGTGCCGCCAAATCGTGGAAGATCTGGAAAATGCCGAGCAGTCGATCACCAACCTGCAAAATGATGTTCAGGGATTGCTTCGCATCAGTGCGCCCCACCTGCTCGGTGAAGTTCTGTTGATACCTGCGTTGGCGGCGTTTTTAAAGCGGCATCCCAAGCTGGAAGTCGACATAGATTTGAATAGCCACAAAGTTGACCTGATTGCCGATCGTTATGACATTGCCATTCAAGTTGGCGAACGCACGGACATTAACGTGGTGAATCGCATCCTCGCGCCCACCCGCTTTCATGTAGTTGCCAGCCCCGACTATTTGCAGCGCTGTGGCACGCCCCGGCACCCGGACGATTTAAAGCATCATCGATGCCTGATGTTTTCCGATTATGGGCAAGTGAAACCCTGGCGCTTCAGCGGTCCCGACGGCATAGTCAGCGTAACTCTGGTTAGCCATTGGCGCAGCAACAGCGGGCACGGTCTGCGTGCGGGCGCCAAAGAGGGCTTGGGGCTCGCCTATTTACCCGATTACTACCTGAAAGAAGACATTGCCGAAGGTAGGCTTGTAAAAGTGATGGACGAGTGGCAATCCACCGACAGAAATCTGGTAGCCATTTACCAGCATCGCCAACATCTTTCGTCAAAAATTCGTTTGTTCACCGAGTTTATGCGGGAAAATTTTCTTAA